>JALHNR010000253.1 GCA_022843525.1 Methylocystis sp.
GCGTCTTCGAATAGACCTCGCGCCAGCGATCTTCGGTCGTCAGCCATTGGAGCCGCAACAACAGCGCGACGCCGTCGACGCCGTCAAGCTCCAGCGCCTTGGCGAGCATGCGCGCCGCCGGCACGAAGGGCGGATTGGCGATGATCCACCCGCGCTGCGGCGACGGCCAGACGGCCTCATCGCCAAAGAAATCGACGCGATCGATCCCGAAGGCCGCCGTCGTCAGCGGCGAAGCGCGAAACTCACGGTCGCGCGGATCATGCTCGGCTGGCAGCGGCGCAAGCTCATAGAGATGGACATCGCTCGCATGAACATAAGCATATTCGCGTAGCGGTTCAGACATATGCCCGAGCCCGGCGCAGGGCTCCCAAATGGCGGTTGGTCGCACCGAGACGACGCGCGGCAAGGCAATCTCCATAAGCGCCCGCGTCGCCCAGGGCGGCGTCGGAAACAGCTCGAGATTTTCCCAGACCATGCCTTCCGAGAGCTTGGTCGGCTTTTTCATTGCCCGAACGGCGCTGTGGCCTTTAGTTGTCGTCATTCCGGATCCTTCTCTTCCGTCGACGCCTTGCGAACGTCGTCAGCCAGCCGGTTCAGGAATGCGAGTGCCGTCTCTGAGCCGACGAGCCGGAGCAGCGCTAGGGTTAGAGATTCGATGGCGCCGAGGTGGACGGCTGGCGCGATCGCTGGGTTGTCGATCGATTTTTCCCAACCCTTCGCGAGCTCGGCGCCGAGTTCAAAACCCGTCTTGTGGTATATCGCCGCCTGCTCGTCTTCGGTGAGTAAAGTCTCAGTGGCCATGACACATCACTCGCGCGGCATCGTCACGCCGACATCGGAGCGCAGCGCGCCGTCAGCACGAACGGTTGAATCCGAACGGACCAGCGCAAAGCCGGGCGCCAGGCCGATATCCACTCGGTTCGAGATCGTCGCAGCTCCCTTCAGTTCGGCTTCGGCCTTGATCTGACCCGTCCACGCCCAAGGACCTGTTGCGCCCTTGCTGCGCAGCCCCGCCGCAACCTCCGACCATGATTTCTGCCTTGCGCCAATTCCTGCCCATCTGTCGAAGGCCGCAGCCTTTTCCTCGAGCCAGTTCTGCGGCGGCAGCTTGTCGACGTCCTTCACAGACTTATAGGCGTCCCAGCCCTTGACGCCGGCGTATGCGGCGGGCAGCGCGGCCAATAGCGGCGTCGTCGCGAAAAAACCTGCGCCCGCGCCGGCGGCGATGCCGGAGCCGCTGAGCGCGCCGAGGCCTGCGCCGAGGCCCAGCCCACCGCCGACAATTGAGCCGCCGGCTAGGGTAGTCCACAACGCGGCGCGCGTCTGGCGGTCGGCGGCGGCGCGGTCTGATAGCTTACTGGCCAGCGCGGATGCCGCGTTACTCAAGTCGACCAACTTCGGCGTCACATCGCCGCCGAGCGTCGCGCCGAGATTTTCGAATTGGCCGGTCACGGCGCGCGTCGATGTTCCAAGATCGCGTCTTTCGATATCGTCGGCCTGCCGAAGATCCTTTGCCTCGCGCGACTTCTGCCTGTCGCGTTCGATATTTTCGGACTGCTCGATAAAGCGCTTGACGACTTCGGCGCCCGTCGCATCCGAGAAAAGTCCGCCGGCAATCTCTGATTGCTTCGCGACGTCCTTGACGCCGTGGCGACTGAGCGAAGGCATGAGCACATTGCGCGTCCAGAGGTATGGGTCGCGCGCCGCCAAATCGCGGCCTACGACATGCCCCTTTCGGTCGAGGAGCCCGTATTTGAGGAGCTGTGCCGCGGCCTTTTTGTCCATACGCTCATCGACGATGTTCCGCTGGAATGAAGCCAGCATCTCGCCGGTTGTCGAGCCGCCGGAAGCCTGAATGAGCGACGGCACGACGCCGGTGACGAATTCAGGTGAATATTTCATGCTCGCGCCATGGCTCTTTTTTGCGAACTCGACCATTTCGAATGGCGAGACGCTGCCAGGAAACGCGCCCTGAATTTTTGCAAAGCGATTGGCGTAGTCGCGGAATTTTTCGGCGCTCTTTGTCGCATCCGAGAGATCGGCTGCGCGCACGAAAGCGTCGACCTGCTTGTCGACGTCCTGGTCAGGCGTCAGTCGCTTGAGGATGATGCGCATGCGCGCCAGGTCGTCACTGATCCCGATCGCCGAAGCTGTGTCGCCGGTGATCGTCCGAGCGCCGCGGATCATCTCTTCGCTTTCGGTTTGCGAAATACTGCGATGCCGCCTGGTGATCTCGCCAGCCGCGGCGGCGATATCCATTCGTTCTTTCGGATCAATGCCAGCGATGTCTTGCGAGAGCCCTTCGTTCGCGCGTTTCGATGCAGCGTCAACGATCCGCTTCGCGACGGGCGCGGCGAGCGCAGCGGCGGCGCCCGCGACGGCGGCGGTTTGGATGATCCGCTCGATGTCGACCGTCGGCAGGGCGAACGCTCGACCACGGCCGTGCGATGCGAGAATTGGCGCGATCGAACTCATTCTCGCGGCGATATCCTCGTGGCGCTGGCGAGACAAGCCAACAGCAGACATGCCGCGCGCGACGGAGTCGATGTTCCGCTGAGCGCGGGCGGCTGTGTCGCCAATGTTCCGCATCCTCGCGGCGACGGCCGCGAAGACCGCGCCGGTGCGGTCTTCTGCTGAAATTCTGACGGTGGATTGCAGGGTGTTCGAGGTCATTTAGTTTTCTCCGTTCTTGTCTACGATCTCGTCGTCATCGCCGTCGCCGCCGTCGTTTTCAGTCGCCAAGAGATCGGCGATTTGGCTGCACTGCTCATTGGCCTTGGCGCGCAGCCATGCCGCGAGCGCCGGAACGCCTTGTTGAGCTACGCCAAACATCTCTTCGGACCAGGTCGGCAGCGTCTGCCAGGACCGCGCCACGGCAGCGCCGGCCGCCTCAAAAGCTGCGAGCTGCGCGCCGCGTGGGATGAGCTCGCCACGAGCGCGCGCGAGGCGCATGCGTAGGAGCTCCGCCTGCAGGCCTTCGCGCTCAGCGCGTTTCGATTGGTGTTCCGGATCGCAAAGCGCATCGGCTTTGGGGGGTGACGACTGATCGCTTTCCGCGAAGGCGATTCGGCGTGTTTGATCGAGGCGTTCCCGCAGCTGCTCGTTCGCGATCTCGACGATGATGCGCGCCGATCGGCCCGCGCCGACGATCGCTTCTCCGGAAATCAATCCGTTGGCGAGCCATTGCGAGACGCGCCCGGGAGAGACCCCGCGGAGCTTGGCGAATGTGCTTTTTCGAACCGCTTCCATCTGCTCGTTCTTTAGCGACTTTAGGCTTTAGCCATCTTACTTTAGGCTTGAAAATTCACTTCGACTACCAGTGTCCCGGGCGTCGTTGACCCGAGCGCCGGGGAAGTTGCAGTCAGGACCCGCGAGGCGCTTTCATTTGGGCAACACGCGCAGCAGCTCATGACTTAGGCGCGGAAGAAGGTCCGACTCGACGACCTTATGGAAGGTCGCGGCGCTCTCACCCTTCACCATCTCCGCTGCAATATTAACGCCCGAGCGAACGATCTTGATCTTGCCGTGCCAGGCTCCCCCGGCGACATTCTCCATCACATGGCCATGGAACTTGGGATTGATGACGCGCTTGCCTCGCGGCCCCGACTTGATGAATGCGCCGGGATAGAACCGCTGGGAGCCCCAGGGACGCGCGTAGACGCCGCCGCCTCTCTCGACCGGCTTGAAATACTTCAGCGAGACGTTGCCCCCTTTGCAGCGGAGAACATATTCGAGCGAACCCTTGCCCTGGACGAAACCCTCCGCGCTTCCATCGAATGCCCGCAGCGGCTTAAGCGCCCGCTTCATCGTCGAGACTTTCATGCCGGTTTGCTTCGCGAGCGATCGCGCCATAGCCGTCTTCGCCTTGTCGCCTGTGTGATTGATCGCCCGTCGAATAGCCTGCGGAGCTTTCACGCCGGCCGCAGCCATCATGTTCCCTAGCTCTTTTGCGCCAGCGAACTCGATCTTGATGACTAGGTCTTTGCTCATCGGTTAGCCCTTTCAAAAATGCGGCCTCGATCGGCGCATCGTCAGTTCTTTCGCGGCGGATGACCTCGGCTTGGTTGATCGCCGCACGCGCGCACCTCATCGGCGAGCGCTTCGAGAAAGTCAGCCGCTCCGTCTGGCCCGCTGAGCAAGCCGAGCGCGCCGGAGAAAGCTGTTAATGCCTCTTCGATCGCCAGGAGAGCGTGATCGCCGAGAATGTCGATATATTCCTGCGCCTGAGCGGCGAACGCGCAGCCCACTTCTTGGCGCAGGTCATCACCTTCGGGCATTGAAGCGCCTTTCGGTTAGATTGGCGGCCGTCGATTGCGAGTTGAACGCCTGCCAACCCTTGGCCCTAATCCAGCGGCGTGCGTCTGGCCTACCGCTACGGTGCGCGCTCGCCCAAGCCTTCACGAAGCGCGGCGCGCACCTGATCGCCGCTTCGCGCTCGACGTCCGTCAATTTCGCAAATTCGGCCTCAGCCGCTGCCCGCCGATAGTCCACGGGATCGAAAGGCCACGCCGATGAGAACCGCTCCCATACTTCCGCAGGGTCGCGCCGCGCGCTCGCGCTGCCTCTGATGGCTGTGAGAGCATCATACTCGTCTCCTCCACCTCTTTTGAGGTGGCCCGGAGCCTCGCCGCTCACGCCGCGAGATCGGCGAGCGTTTTCACTTTTCCCCGCGATGCGACGGCGGCGAGTTTGTCCGAGAGTTGCTTCTTCAATCGCTGCTCTCGGCCGTCCGCGTATCCCTCGAAATAAGCCGCCTGCGCCAGTGCTGGCCATGTTTGGAATCCTGCCGGCGTCGGCTCGCCCTTTTGTCCGGCGCTTACACCGTGCTGTCGTGCGGATACGATCTCAGTCATTTGCCTTCTCTCCTCAAGGATTGGATGGGATCGCCCCAGGCCTGAATCCGGAGCGATCCCGCCTCGGCGGAAAGGTGACGTCGAGGTTTTCGAATTTCATTCGGCCGCTTCGCGCATGTCGTCGCTTGCGCGCAGCGTGGCGGCCTGCAGGCGCATGGGCGCGACGAGGATTTGCTGCGCCGCCAGCGACGTCGGTAAGATCTCGGCGTTTTCACCGTGCGCGCCCTGCAGGAAGTCTATAAGCAAGCCGTGAACGTCGAGCACGCGAACGGCGAGCCGCCGCTCAACGCCGAGCGAGCGCAATCGCCTGCCCGACCATGTGCGCTCTTCGAACATCTTGGGCGCCGCGAGGTAGAGTCCCTGCGCAACAGCAGCGGCGGCGATCTCAGCGGGTGATGCAGCACTGTCCGGCGAAAGACCATTCCGGTCAATCATCACACTCATCTCGGCAGGAATAACTCTAACGAGGTCTTCGAACGCGCTGGCCATCGCGCCAATGGCGACGTCTAGCGCCTGCGCTTTCACCTCGATCGCCGCGGCGGATGCATCCAACGACGCCGCGCGCTTTGAACGCGCCACGCTGTCACGCGCCGCGTCGAGCCTAGCAATGAGTTCGAGCTCTGCGAGTTCGAGCCGTTCGAGCCGAATTTGCGCGAGGACGGCGTCAGCGTCGAGCTTCGCAATGTCGGCGTCGGAAGCGTCGGAAAGAAGCATATCGCTGCGTTTTTGGCCGTGACCCTCGACGATGGTTTCGGCCGCTCTGCGCTCGGCGCGCAGGCGCTCGAGCTGCGCTTCGATTTCGCCGATCTGCGTCTGCATCGGGCCTTTCTTCACTTTCAAAAAGTCTAGGACGCCCATAAGGATTTCGCTCCAGTTCCAGCGTTCAATCTGATTCGCACGACTTGGTTTGCAATCGCAACGCCTGCGCATTGCAAACTTTTTCGAGGTTCAAAATTTGCCTCCATCCGATCGGTTCGCCGTCGCGGATCCGCAAGATGCGAAACCATGCCCGATGTTTGTTTGAGGCTGACGCTGCCGGCGACTCGTGGCGGCGGTCACGCAGCCATTGATTCGCTGCGTAAGCCCTTAAGTCGGTCGCGAGAGCCTTCGCACGGCGGGAAGGCCTTCCGGCATACAAGGTCAGCGCCGAGATGATGGCCGCGTTTCGTTCAAAGACGTGAAACTGGCGCGCCAGCTCTTCGACGGCATCCGCGCCCTGGCGCAGACCGGCGGCGAGTTCGAAAAGGCCCGACGAAGTCGCGATCATTCCGCCGCCTCCGCAGTGACGAGGGGGCTTGCCGGAGCACATCCCGGAGGCCATTCGGCCGATCGATATGTCCCAACGCCGCGTCGGCATTGGATTGGAACGAGCGGGCGCTCACCAGCGTCAGACAGATATCTGGACCAAGCTTCCCATTGTGCCGAGTTGGGCTCGATAAAAACATCAGGACGATTTGTGCGGACTGCAACCAAATCCAGAACCGGACCTCCGGCCAAAGGACCGAAGGGGCCATCGTCGATGGCGGTAAATTCTCCACGAACGGGCGGCGTGTGCGCCGCCGCGAAGCCGTTTTTGAACACCGGCTTCGTTCCGCGCTCAATTCCATAAGATTTCGCCAACAACGCGCCAACTCCGCCGCGCGGCGCAGTCATCGGCCTGGCGGGATTTGCAGCCGCCCGTTCCCAGTGCTTTTCACGCAAAAATGTGTGCGCATGCGGCCGATGTTGCCGATCGGCCATTGCCGCGATGAAGCCGGCAATACCTCGGATCGCCGCTTCCTGATCGGCCGCGCTCAATAGCGCGAACACTTTGCGCGCAGACGAGATGGCTTC
>JALHNR010000254.1 GCA_022843525.1 Methylocystis sp.
TGCCGTCGAGGCCGCGCCGGTCCTGCGTCATCGCGAAGAGCCGCAGGCTGCAGCCGGCTATTATTCGGAGCAGGCGCCGGCGCATGGCGTCTACCTCGAGCCGGCGCCGCCGCGTCTCGCCTATGGCGAGCCGAGGTTCGAAGCCGAGCGCCACGAAGCGCCCGCCGGAGCCTATGTTCCCCCGGCTCCGGAGCAGCCGCGCGCGCCGCGCATGCCGCAGATTGAGGATTTTCCTCAGCCGATCCAGGAACAGCTGCGTCAGCAGATGGGCGCTGGCGATCCTCGTCGCAAATCGATTTTCGAGCGCCTCGCCTCCTTCGGGGCGAGCCGTCAGGAAGATTCGATGCATGGCGCGCCTGCGGCGCCGACCCCGCGCCCGCAAATGGCTCCCCCAGGCCAGCCCTCCGCGACGCATGCCGAATATGGCAAGCGGCCGGCGGCGCCGGCGCCGGTCGTTCCCGGCGGACATGCCGCGCTCGATCCGCACGGTCGTCGCGCCCTGCAGCCGCGCCCGTCGGAGGAGGATCATCTGGAGATCCCGGCTTTCCTGCGCCGGCAGGCGAACCACTGAAACTTTCGACAATCGGCAAAAGGCCCGCCTCGCGCGGGCCTTTTCATTTTGACCGCCGGGTTTGTAACAAACTGTAAGAAAGCGTGACTGGAGCGTCGGCGCCCGGATTTGCTATCGTTCGTCCGGGCTTTAGGGGAGGGTTGCGCCATTCGTTCGGATTCACGCCGACCTGCGTTGCGCGCGCGCCGCGCTGCGCGTCCCGGAAGCTTGGCCGCGCCAGTGGTTCAGCAGACGCTCGCACGAGGCTTCACGTTAACCGGCCACGGCGTGCACGGCGGACATCCGGTCAGCATGACGCTGGCGCCGGCAGGTGCTGGCGCAGGAATCGTTTTCAGCGTCGCCGGAGCCGACATCGAAGCGCATTGGGCGCGCGTCGACGCATCTAATTTGCGCACACGGCTCGCCGGCGACGGCGCCAGCGTGTCGACGGTCGAGCATGTGATGGCCGCGCTTGCCGCGCTTGGCGTCGACAACGCGCTGGTTTTGCTCGACGGCGACGAGGTTCCAGCGATGGACGGCTCGGCCCGCGACTTCGTCTCGGCGATCGACGACGCCGGCGTCGTCGCGCTACCCGCGCCGCGCCGCGCGTTGCGCGTCGTGAAGCCGGCGCGCGTATCCGACGGGGCCGGCTGGGCGGAGCTGCGGCCGGCGAACGCCGGCCTTCATCTGGATGTGGAAATCGCCTTCCCTTGTCCAATTGGCCGTCAACGCCTGGCGCTTGATCTGACGCCCGAGACGTTCCGGCGCGAATTGGCCGGCGCCCGCAGTTTCGGATTCCTGCGCGATGCGGAGCGGCTTTGGCGTGAAGGTCTGGCGCTTGGCGCCAATCTCGACAATACGCTCGTCTTCGACGCGCGCGCCGCGATCAATCCGCAGGGGAAGCGATTCGCCGACGAATGCGTGCGTCACAAGATGCTCGACGTCGTGGGCGATCTGGCGCTCGCTGGTGCGCCGATCATAGGCGCCTTCCGCTCCTATCGCGGCGGGCATAGCCTTAATCTCGCGCTCCTCGAAGCTGCGGCGCGCGCGGGCGCGCTGGCGCTCGAACTCGACAGCGCGCATAACGAAGGCGTGAGTGTGACAGGCCGAAGCCTATCGCCATAATCTCGCCAGATGAACGTTCTTCTTTCAGCCGACCGCAACGGCGGGATTGGCGCCCCGACGCGCGCCGTGAGGCAGGGCAGGGAGCGTCCTGCGACGCCATTTGGCTGATTAGCTTTCGAGGCGCCGGGACCGCGCGAGCGTCGCGCAGCGCCGCAATGGGGCAACATATGTCGGTTTTCGCTCGTTCATTCAAAGTGTTGGCTTTGGCGTCGGCCTTGTCGATCGGCGCGGCGCCGGCGCGCGCCGACCTCATGGACTCAATCACCAGCGGTTTCGGTCTCTTCGGCAGCGGCGGGACGAAATATCAGACGGAGATCACGCCCGACATTCCGGCCGAGGATCTCTATAACGCCGGTCTGGCGCGGCTGAAGGCCAAGGACTACGAGGGCGCAGCCAAGAAATTTGGCGAATTGGAAAAGCAATATCCGTCTTCGGACTGGTCCCGCAAAGGGCTACTGATGACGACCTTTGCTCAATACGAGCACCCCAAATATGACGACGCCGTGCAATCGGCGATGCGCTATATCGGCCTTTATCCGAACTCCGCCGATACGCCCTATGTCTACTATCTCGCGGGCATGTCCTTTTATAATCAGGTGCCGGACGTCATGCGCGATCAGCAGTCGGCTGAGAAGGCGCTCGAGGTTTTCTCGCAGCTCGTACAGAAATTCCCGAAGTCGGAATATGTGAACGACGCCAAATACAAAATGCAGGTGACGCGAGACCAACTCGCCGCCAAGGAGATGAACGTCGGGCGCTTCTATCTGCTTCGCAAGAACTACCCCGCCGCGATCAACCGTTTCCATGACGTCCTCGGCAAATATCAGATGACGCGTCATACCGAAGAGGCGCTCTATCGTCTCACGGAAGCCTATCTCGCGATGGGCGTCACCAACGAAGCGCAGACGGCCGCCGCCATCCTGGGGCATAATTACCCGGATTCGCAGTGGTATAAGGACGCCCACGCGCTGCTGAAAAGCGACGGTCTCGAGCCGCACGAATACACAGATTCATGGCTCTCGAAGATCGGGAAGTCGCTCCACGCGAATCTGGCCGTCCTCCAATAATCGCGTCTGGATGAATGCGCCGGCATGCGCGAGCGCGCGCCGGCCCTCCTCAAGCCTTGCATTCCATAAGTGCCACGCGTGGATCATGCGCGGCCAGATCTCCAGCGTGACCGAGACGTCGGCGGCGCCGGCCGCAGCGGCGAGCCGCGTCGAATCGGCGAGCAGCGTCTCGTTCGAGCCCACCTGAATCATGAGCGGCGGCAAGCCGCTCAGATCGCCAAACAGCGGCGAGACACGCGGGTCACGGCGATCCACTCCCGCCGGGACATAGGCCTGCGCCAGTTCCTCAAGATAGGCCTTATGCAGCAGCGGGTCGGCGTCGTCTTTCGTCGCCAGCGTTTCGCCGGAGAGGGTGAGATCGGTCCAAGGCGAGACAAGCCAGGCGCAGGCCGGGAGCGCCTCCTTGAGATCGCGCAGCCGCATCAGCAAGGCAAGCGTGAGGCCGCCGCCGGCGCTGTCGCCGCCGACCGCGATCTGGCGCGCGGCAAACCCCTGTTCCCGAAGAAATCGCCAGGCCGCGAGCGCATCGTCATAGGCGGCGGGAAACGGATGTTCGGGCGCCAGTCTGAATTCGACGGCGAGCGCGCGGGCGCCTGCGGCGCGTCCCGCTTCAGTGGCCATTCTGCGGTGGCTGACGATCGAGCCGGAGCAGTAGCCGCCGCCATGGAAGAACAGCAGCGCGCGCGACGGGTCGCTCGTTGGCGCGCAAGACCATTCGGCGGCCATGCCGTCGATCGACGCCGGCTCCAACGAGATATCCGGCGCGCTCGGCCAAGCGGCGCCGACTTCCTCGATGCGGGCGCGCCGCGCCGGCCAGCCGACGGGTCGCGGTTTTGCGCTCAGCAGCGCGCGAATGTCGTCGATGCCGAGATCAGCCATGAAAATCTCCGTTTGGAAAAGGGCGCTGGCGACTATAATCGAGGGCCGTCCGCCCGTCGCCGACGCGCGGCTTCCGGCGCATGTGCGCGCCCAGGGCATTTGAGCAAAGCCTCATGCTGGTCCGTCTTTCCATTCGCGACATCGTGCTGATCGACGCGCTCGACCTGGAGTTCGCGCCGGGCCTGACGACGCTCACGGGAGAGACCGGGGCGGGAAAGTCGATCTTGCTCGACGCCTTCGTGCTGGCGCTCGGGGGGCGTGGCGACGCGTCGCTGGTGCGCGCCGGCTGCGAACAGGGCCAGGTGACGGCGGCGTTCGATACGCCGGCGAATCATCCCGCGCATCTCGCGGCGCGCGAATTCGGCCTCGCGAGCGAGGACGAACTGGTGTTGCGCCGCGTGCAGGCGGCGGACGGCCGCACCCGCGCCTTCGTGAATGACCAGCCGGCGACGGCGCAGGCGCTGCGCGCCATCGGGCGCGAACTCGTCGAGATTCACTGTCAGCATGACGAGCGCGCGCTCGTCGATCCGAATGCGCATCGCGCGCTCGTCGACGCGCATGGCGGCCTTATCGCGCAGGCGAACGACGTGCGCGCGCGCTATGGCGCCTGGCAGGCGGCGCGACGCGCACTCGCTGAAGAAGAGGCGCGCATCGCCAAGGCGCGCGCCGACGCAGAATATTTGCGCCATGCGCACGCCGAGCTTTCGGAGCTGGCGCCGCAGGCGGGCGAGGAAGAGACGCTCGCCGAACGGCGGCTTTTCATGCAACGCGCCGAAAAGGTTGCGTCTGACATATCCGACGCGCTTTCGGCGTTTTCACATGACGGGGCGCCGGCGCAGGAAATCGCTCAGGCGGCGCGGCGATTGGAGCGGCGTCTGACGCAGGCGCCGCAACTGCTGGACGCGCCTGCGCGCGCCTTGACGCAGGCTGTCGACGCCTTGGGTCTCGCCGAGGAGGCGCTCCAACAGGCGCTCACTGAGACGAAGTTCGATCCGGCGGAATTGGAGCGCGTCGAGGAGCGGCTGTTCGCGCTGCGCGGCGCCGCGCGCAAGCATCAGGTCGCCGTCGCTGACCTTGCGAAGCTTGAAGAAAAATTCGCCAATGACATCGTCGCGCTCGACGCCTCCGAAGCGCGGCTGGTCGCGCTGGGGCAGGCGCTCGCGGATGCGAAGCGGTCTTACGACGAAGCGGCTTTGGCGCTCTCCGCGGCGCGCCGCGCAGCGGCGAAGACACTCGATGCGCTGGTTGACGCCGAACTGAAGCCGCTGCGGTTGGAGGGCGCGCATTTCTCGACGCAGGTGACGAGCGATCCGGAGTCCGCAGGGCTGGAAGGAATCGACCGCGTCGAATTCTGGGTGCAGACCAATCCGGGCTCGCGCCCCGGTCCGCTGACCAAGGTCGCGTCGGGCGGCGAACTCGCGCGCTTCATGCTGGCGCTGAAGGTCGTGCTCGCCGATCGCGGCTCGGCGCCGACGCTGGTTTTCGACGAGATTGATACGGGCGTCGGCAGCGCCGTCGCCGACGCCATCGGTCAGCGGCTGGCGCGTCTCGCCGCGCGCGCGCAGGTGCTCGCCGTCACCCATGCGCCGCAAGTCGCCGCGCGCGCCGGCCAGCATCTGCGCATCAGCAAGGGAGCGCCGGCGAAGACCGGCAAGGACAAGCGGGTCGCGACGAGCGTCGCGGTGCTGGCCGAAGGCGAGCGGCGCGAGGAGATCGCCCGCATGCTCTCGGGCGCCGCCATCACCGAGGAGGCGCGCGCCGCGGCGGCGCGGCTGTTGGAAGGGGCGGGGTAGGAGCCTTTCGTTGCCTCCTGTCGCGCGCTGGCCTAAGAGAGTGCGCCATGCAGAATGCGCCTTTGCTCAAGCCCGCCGCGGACACGCTTGCCGAATTGCGCGACGAGATCGACCGGATCGATCGCGACATGCATCGGCTGTTGATGGAGCGCGGCGAGATCATCGACCGGCTGATCGCCGTGAAGCGCGCGCAGGGCGTCGGCTGCGCCTTTCGACCCGATCGCGAGGCGCAGATGATGCGCGCGCTGGTCGAGCGTCACCAGGGGCTCCTGCCGCTTGACGCCGTCGAAGGCGTGTGGCGCGTCATCGTCTCGACCTTCACCTATGTGCAGGCGAATTATTCGGTGCATGCCGACGACAGCGGCGGCGACGCGCAGATGCGCGATTCGGCACGCTTCCACTTCGGCTTCACCGTTCCCTATGTCGCGCATCACGGCGCCGGCGCGGTGATCGAAGCGGTCGCCGCGTCGACCGGCGATCTGGGGATCTTGCGCGCGACGGGCGGGCTGTCGGATGGCGCCTGGTGGATGCGCCTCGTTGGCGAAGGCGCTCCCAAGATCATCGCGCGCCTGCCTTTCGTCGAGCGGCCCAATCATCCTGCGGGTCTGCCGATGTTCGTCGTCGCGCGGCTTCCGGCCGACGCGATGGCGCATGGCGTGACGCTTTACGCGGTCGGCCTCGCGCGCTGGACGCACGCGCTGCCCGCCGCTTTCCAGACGCTTAACGGCGAAATTCTCGCGAGCGCCCCCCATCCGGAAGGGCTCGCGCTGCTTGTCGCGGCCGCCGGCGACGCCGACGCCCCGTCCTTCGCCAAAGCGTTGGCCGAAGCGGGCGTGGAGGGCGCGCGTGTCGACGTGATCGGCAGCCATGCGATGCGCTTCCAGCTTAACGACGCGCGCAGCGGCGTCTTCGCGCCAGGCGATTGATCATGATCAAGCCCACCCCCCGTTCAACCGTTCTCGCGATCGACGCTTATGTGCCCGGCAGGAGCGCCGCGCCGGGCGCTGCGCGCGTGTACAAATTGTCGGCCAATGAGACGCCGCTCGGGCCATCTCCGCGCGCCATAGAGGCCCTGCGCGGAATGGCGGACCATATGGCGCTTTATCCTGAAGGCTCGTCGCGCGCCCTGCGCGAGGCGATCGGCGCGCGTTACGCGCTCGACCCAGATCGGATCATCGCCGGCGCCGGCTCGGATAATCTTCTGGAGCTGCTTGCGCTCGCCTACATCGGGCCAGGCGACGAGGGCGTTTACAGC
>JALHNR010000255.1 GCA_022843525.1 Methylocystis sp.
CGGTGACCGGCCAACACCCAAGCGTGCGGAAGCGAACGGTCCTCGTTTCGATTTTGTCGCCCGGTTGAAAGCGCATTTTCAACTCGTCGTCGACCACGATGAAGGCTCCGTTGCGTTGAACAACTGGCCTGGGCGACGCAAAATATAGCGGCGCTAGACTGATTTTATGCAATAGCGCGTAACTCCAGATGTCGTTCTCCGTCCAATTAGAGAGCGGGAACACACGGGCCGATTGACCCTGACACAGCCGCAAATTATATTGTCGCCAAAACTCGGGGCGTTGTTGACGTGGATCCCAAACGTGCCCAGCGTTCCTGACTGAAACGATGCGTTCTTTCGCCCTCGATTTTTCTTCATCGCGCCGCGCGCCTCCGAAAATCACATCATACCGGCCTCGATTGAGAGCCTCCTTTAAAGGCTCCGTCCTCATCACCATTGTGTAACGATCGCCATAGTCGAACGGGTTCATGCCCGCAGCGCGCCCGTCCTCATTTGCGTAGACGATCAGTGAAAAGGCGTTTTCACGCGCGAAGACGTCGCGAAACTCCAGCAGGGAGCGAAATTCCCATGTCGAGTCGATATGAAGCAGCGGAAATGGCGGCTTGCCCGGATAAAAGGCGCGAAGCGCCAGATGCGCAAGAACGGTCGAGTCTTTCCCGGCCGAAAAGAGCATGACGGGGTTCTCAGCTTCCGCGACTGCCTCACGGAGGATGTGGATCGATTCTGATTCCAGCCATTCGAGATGAGCGACACTACGCATCATGCCCTGAAACCTTCTGAGCCGTCATGTCTCGCGATTATGGAGGCCAACGCCTACAGTCGATGCAACGAGGTCAGAGCTCTGGGCTGTGTCAAAATTGACTGACCCCAGCTCTGCCTCGATAGTTTGTTGGAAACTCACAGAGCGTTTTCTAAACGGCCTGCAGAGTTGTTCTCTCGTGCCTTGATCACCTCCTCGACCGAGCGCAGACCGGGCTTGGGCGACATAACGAGCACCGCCATATTGCCGGGGGCGTGTTCGTTGCGCCACATTTTCATATGGGCCTCCGGAATCTTCTCGAAGGGCAAGACCTCCGACATGCAAGGGTCGACGCGGCGGTCGATGACGAGGCGATTAGCGGCCGAGGCCTGTTTCAGATGCGCGAAATGCGAGCCCTGAATGCGCTTCTGGCGCATCCACACATAGCGCGCGTCGAAGGTGAGGTTGAAGCCCGTCGTGCCGGCACAGAACACCACCATGCCGCCGCGCTTCACGACGAGGCAGGAGACGGGGAAGGTCGATTCGCCGGGATGTTCAAAGACGATGTCCACGTCCTTCTTGCCGGTGATGTCCCAGATCGCCTTGCCGAATTTGCGGGCTTCCTTGGTCCAGGCGTCGAACTCGGGCGTGTTGACCTTGGGCAACTGTCCCCAGCAATTGAAATCCTTGCGGTTGATGACGCCCTTGGCGCCGAGCCCCATGACGTAATCGCGCTTCGACTCATCGGAGATCACGCCGACGGCGTTGGCGCCCGTCGCCGCGCAAAGCTGCACCCCGAAGACGCCCAATCCCCCGGAGGCGCCCCACACCAGCACATTGTCACCGGGCTTCAAGTGATGTGGCTCATGGCCAAACAGCATTCGGTATGCGGTTGCGAGGGTTAGCGTATAGCAGGCCGCCTCTTCCCAGGTGAGGTGCTTGGGGCGCTCCAGGAGTTGACGGTCTTGCGCGCGGCAGAATTGGGCGAACGAGCCGTCCGGCGTCTCATAAGCCCAAATGCGTTGCGATGGGGAATACATCGGGTCGCCGCCGTTGCACTCCTCATCATCGCCGTCGTCCCGGTTGCAGTGGATAATGACCTCGTCGCCGACCTTCCAGCGCTTCACCTTCGAGCCCACCGCCCAGACCACGCCGGATGCGTCGGAGCCACAAATGTGATAGGGGTTCTCGTGGACGTCAAACATCGACACCGGCTGACCGAGCGAGGCCCAGACGCCGTTGTAATTGACGCCGGCCGCCATCACGAGAACGAGCACGTCGTGACTGTCGAGCCTCCACGTCGGCAAAACCTCAAGCTGCATCGCAGTTTCGGGCGGCCCCTGGCGGTCGCGACGGATCGCCCAAGCGTACATGTTTCTCGGCACATGCCCGAGTGGCGGGATCTCGCCCATTTCATAGAGGTTTTTTTTCTCGGTCAACTTTCAGTCTCCTCGACGAGTTGCGCTCAATGAACGGCGGCGCCTTCTGGCGGGCGTCGCCGCATTTATGTTGACGCCCCCTTCCAATGGGGCGCCGTCAAAATGGGAAGAAGGGAAGGCCGGCTCTCCGGCAAACCGGGAAAAAATTTCATTGCTCCGCACATTGTGCGAATTCGGCGGCGCGAAAGCTCGCATTGAAGGCCGCGCGCAGTGTTTCCCGCGTAAGAAGGGCGACGAACGGAAGTCGGCCGAGAACGTGCGCGCCGCCCATGGTCTCGATCGTGGCCTGTGTGTTCTTGTTCTCCTCGCCGACGAAGGCGACGCCAAGCAACGGAACATTCCGTCGCCGTAGCGCCTCGATCGACAAGAGGCTGTGATTGATGGTTCCGAGCGACGTTCGCGCCACGAGAATGACGGGAATTCTCCAACGCGCCAGCATGTCGATCGTCGGAACTCGAAGGGTCAACGGCGTCATCACGCCGCCGGCGGTTTCAATGACGAGCGGACGATCGCATTCGGGAAACGCGAGGCGTTCTGGATCAATCTCGACGCCGTCGATTTCGGCCGAATAATGCGGCGAGACCGGCGTGTTCAGGCGCCACTTCTCAGGCAGGACGCGCGCCGGTGAAAGCCCAGATAGCCGGGCGACGGTTTGCGAATCCGTCTCGCCGTCGAGACCGGACTGCACGGGTTTCCAATAATAGGCGTCGAGCGCCTGGGCGAGCGCGGCCGAGAAGATCGTCTTGCCGACGCCCGTGTCGGTTCCGGCGATCACGAAACGCGTCACTAGTCGATGCCTCCTTCAGCTTAGTTGCGACGGGCGCGGCTGTCGTAGCCGACCCTCAGTTAGCGTGCGCGCAATGCGCGGAATGTTACGACTGCGTCACAAACCGCACATTTCGGAACTGCGAAATAGACGATCGCAGCATGAAATTAATCGACCCAGTCCCCATCGAAAGGGTAGGCAAACATCATGGGCTTGAAAAATTCAAACTTCAGAACAGATCATTCGAAATAAGCTAATGGAAATCATGTGTGACGCGCGAACTCATTGAGCCGGGGGCGCCGGCGCGCGGCTAGACGCTGTTCGCAGTGTCGTCCGCCACGGCTCGCCAATCGCCAAACGTACAATAGCTGCGTATCGTATCCCCTACCTCGTCGAGGGAGTAAAGGTGGAGCCAGCGATTGTTCACGAGATCGCGAACGGTATCGTTCTTACGGATAACCGCCTCGATTGCGGCTTCCGGCGCTTCGATGAAAACATTGAGCCGCAACGGCTCGTGAACGAAGCGCTTGCCGTCATGGACAGACTGCCATGGCAGGCCGACCTTAAGGTCGCCGGCGTTTCCCTCAAGAACGCCAATCTGGCCCACGACATTGTGCAGCGTCTTATTCCCGCTGCCGAAGACGCGATTGTTCGCCGTCGAACCGAAATATTGGAGGTTAATCCAGCTAGCAACGACCATCGGCGCCGTCATGATCAGCTCCAGCACGCTATATCCGTCATCCTTCGTGTGGTCATAGCTGTGCAAGAAAGCGCGCCCGTCGAGATCGAGTCCCCGCGTGCGCTCGCGCGGCGCGGCGATGAACACCGCATTGCCGGCGAGACCCCATTCGGGACGAAGCTGTGACCAGTCGCGGCTGCGCGCGACAATCTTCGCATCGATCTTTTCCTTTCCGGCGAGTCCGAGGAGCGCGGAGCGCTCCATGCGAGCCAGCGAAGCGGCTTTGCCCAGCCAGGCTTTGAGTTCGTCAATGTCCTTGCTGTGCGACGTAGGGGCGTTCTCGACGTCATAGAGTCGCACCTCGTCCGTCGTCGTATCGTGCAAGGCGCCTAGGAACCATGTGTCATGCGGGATGCGGATTCCCTTGAGCGCAAGGCCCTCTCGCACATGGGTGTCATTGAGGATCGTCGCGGCGACTCGGGCATTGGCCTCGCCCGTGTGTCCGCCGCAAGCGCCGCAATCGAGCCCCGAGGCGTGCGGATTATTAACTGTCGTGCTGCCATGCCCGGCAAGCATCACCAGACGCGCGAAATTCTCCGTCATCGACATGGCCTTGAGAACGGCCTCCGCCATGGCGACGCGCTGAATGTCCGTGAAGCCGGTGGCGCGTCCACCGACAATCCGCGGCTCAATGCTCGGGCCCACACGTTCGATCACGGCGCGATCAAGGCCGTCGAGATTGGGATGCGGCGCGACGCGCGTCAGGCCCAGACTGTCGGAGAGGATCTTGCCGGCGTAGAGGAGCCCCGCCGATTCGACGAAGGCGAAAGACGAGACTGCGGAAAGCTTGAACGCCTTCCAGGCCTTGCTCGCACGACGCCGGAGCAGACGAAGACCTAGAATCTCTTCCTCTTCTTCCTCGGATGCGTCGCGTACCGCTTCGCAGACGACGAAAGCCGGCCTCAGGAGCACCGGACATTGTGCGCCGCCCTTGCTGTGGCCGATCGGCACATATTCGATCGGGAAACCGAAGAAGCCCGCAAAGCCGACTGTTTCCGCCTGCGGGCAGACGGTCTCTAGCGCGCGGCGGTAAATTTCGGAGCGCACGTCAATGCAAAACGCCGCCTGAAGGGTTGCGCGTTCCGTCTCGCGCCTTTTAGACCACTTCACATTTTCATGCAATCGTGCGACGAGCCGCCGCTGAAACGCGATTTCATAAGCGTCCTGCAGCATGAGATCGACGGTGAGATCGGCGTCGTTATTGAGGCTTTCATCCTGCGGCGTCGCGGCGGCGATGCGCATCGCTTCCGCCCATGCGGAAGAGAAAGCTGCGTCGGTGCGGGCCTGGAACAGGCCATATCCATAGGCAACGCGAATAGCCAAGAGCTGCGTCAGCGCGTCGTTGGGTTCGCCATCAAGCTCCGAATTCCAGACGAGATACCGCGCATAGGCCGCCCAGCCGCCAATGTCGAAGAGCGTCCGATGCAGATAGTCCTCGATCGCGCGCTCGGCAACCCCCAGTTTTTCAATCACGGCGCCGATGGTTTCCACTGGGTCATCAGGCAATGCGAGAACAGCGCGGCGGAATCCACGCACACCCATGGCTTCCGGATTGCGATCATAGCGCGCGGCGGCGCGCCACGCGGCATAAGGCTTCATGTGGCGATTGGGCATACGCCAACTAGCCTGGCCGTCATCGAAATAGGCCGCGCACCACCGCGAAATATCGTCGATCATAAAGCCAACGAGCGACGCCTGCCGGTCTCCATCGGCAAGCGCGTCGAGCACCTCGGCGACCGTGGCAATCGCCGCCTGATTTGGCGCGTCAGCTTCTGGAGGGCTCGCGGCCGCCTCCTTCAGCGCGGCGACGTCAGCCGGCGCGCGCGTTATGTTCGACGCTTTAGCGAGCGCGGCTTCAAGGTCGGCGTCTGAAACAACGCCGGCCTCGATCGCTTGCCAGTAAAAGCCGCGCGGCATCAGCATATGGGTTCTTGCCACGCGCTTGAGGGTCGCTGCGGTGCTGGCGAACGACTGGTTAGCAAAGCCAAGAAACGGATTGACGGCGACAAAATGCTTCAGCGGCCAAAGCGGAGCGATCTTGCGGCAGGCGCGGTCGATAGCCGCTTCCAGCAGCTTGCGCCTGCGCTGCGAGTCGGAGAATCGCGGGAGTTCTTCCGGCGTCAGATCGAGTGAGGTCGCATCTGCGATAATGTCTTTCAGTTCGCTTGTGAGCTGGAACATGCTTCGTCTCCGGCGTCGATCAGTTGGATTGGACGGCAAGCGGCCGGCGCCGCCAGAATCTCAACACAAGCCGGTTGGCGATGGTGTTGAGATAAAGACCCTGCGAAATGTGGACATAGGCCGCCTGCCAGACGGGCGCCTTAGCATGCCGCGCAATGACGCTTTGAAACACCGTTACGGCGCAGAAGGATAGGATCGTGCTCGCGAAGATGAGATGGCCCGCAAAGCCATGAATAGACATGGTGGCGGGAAGGCTAGAGGCCATTAGCCGCTCGGCGGCCTCGTGCAAGGTGAAGAAGGCGACGGCTGCCAGAGCGGCGAGCGCAATGGTCTTGCCGATCACATAGCCATTCGGGCGCTCGTCGATGGCGTTGGCGACCATATGCGCCAGCCCCATCATCAAGATGACTGCAAGAGCCAGGGCGCCGGGCTTCTCACTGAAGCTTGCGCCGAAGAGCGGGCTTACAACGAAGGCCACGGCGACTGTTGCAACGAGCGCGAGTCCGAAGCGCTCGGGATGCGGCTCCCCGCCGGGGTTCGACGTCCATGAGGCGCGCGCAAGATCGATGACGCTGCCGGACGAGAGGAAGGCGTGCGCCTTATAGAGCGAATGTGCGACAATGTGCAGAATCGCAGCGGGGAAGGCGCCGAGCCCACATTCGACCATCATAAAGCCCATCTGCGCGACAGTAGAATAAGCGAGCGACACTTTCACCGAGGTCTGGGTCAGCATGAC
>JALHNR010000256.1 GCA_022843525.1 Methylocystis sp.
CGCATTGGCGAAAGCGAGTTCGGCCGCCGAGCCGCGCGGACCCATGATCAGGTCGATATGCGCAACCTCATTGCCGTCGCCAACCAGCGACTCGCCGACCAGCATCTTGTTGATCACTGACATGTATTCCTCCCAGAATTCCTCTTGACGGCGCGCGCCATTTGGCTGCGAGCGCCTCTATCCCCTCTTCGGCCCCGAGCCAAAAAAGCCCGATCAGTCCGCTGGCCGGATAGCCGCGAGACCATCCCGCGCGCGCGGACTCAACCATTTTTGCGCGGCCTTGCCAAGATGGCGGCCAGATAATCGGCGAAAAGAACCGCGACCGTCAGATCGGCGCTTGTGCCTGGATTCAAACCGCGCCGCTTCAGGGCGCGATCGAATTCCAAGGCCAGTTCAAACGCTGTGTCGCGCCCTCGGGCGCTTTTGAGATTTGTTTCAAAACTGGCCGCCTCGCCGCGGACCGCTTCGGCGGCCGCGAGCCCATGCTTGCGCGCGATATGGCTGTCGGGAAAGGCGGCGAGGAGGGCGGCATAGACGCTGAGCGTTGCAAGCGGCGCGTCTGCGCCTCCTCGTCGCGCGTCGGCCAACGTCTCAAGGCCGACGTCGAAAATATCGGCGAAACCGTTGGCGTATTGCCAGGCGATGCGGTCATGGCCGGCGGCGGCCCGCATCGCCTCGATGAGCGTCGTTTCGGCCGGCGCATGAACGTCATGCTCGGGCGCCGCTCCGAGCCCCGCCGGCCGCGCCTGGGCGATCGCGCGAAAGGCGGCGGCGGCGTCATTCATATCGAGCGCCTGCAGAACGCGCCCGGTCTCCCGACGCAGATCGGCGCTTTGCGCGGTCGCGGCGGCCTGCGCCAGCGGCGCGCAGAGCAAGATAATGCCGAGATTGGTGTTCTGTCCGACGCGCGCCCGCGTCGCCTCGACAGCGCCTTCGATGCGCGCGCCGACGCTCGAATGCGGCGCGGCGATAAAGGGCGCGGCGGCCTCGGCGCTGACGAGGAAATCCGCCGCGGTCATGCCATGGCCCTCGGCGAAGACATGGACATTGCCGGGCTTGGGCGCCTGCAGCTCCGCCTCGCAGGCGCCGATGAAGCCGGTCGCGATGTCTTCCGGCGCGACTGGGAAAGCCGTCACGTCAGGCGCGCAGACGCGCGGCTGTCGCCAGCGCCAGCGCGTCGGCGGCGATTCGGTCGGCGATCGAGAAGGGCGTCACCCGCTGCAGCCCGCTCCAACCCGCCATGCTGTTGACTTCGAGAATGAGCGGCTTGCCTTCGTGGTCATTGATGATGTCGACGCCGGCGATATCGACGCCGAGCGTTTTAGCCGCCGCGATAGCGATCTGCGCCTCCCGCGCCGATGGTTCGACCGCGATTGGCTTCGCGCCCTGCCGGACATTGGTGATCCAATGGCTCGAACGCCGGCGCATGGCGGCGACGATGTCGCCGCGCGAGACGAGAATGCGCATGTCTTCGAACGGCGGCCGGGCTGGTCCGACGAAGCGCTGGAGATAGAATACGCCGCGCGCCTCCTGCAGCGACGGCAGATCGCTCTCGCGCTCGATCAAGCGCAGTCCCCAGCCCTGCGCCCCGAAGAGCGGCTTCATCACCAGGGGTTCTTTGCCGCATTCGCGCCGCGCGATGGCGCGCGCCTGCGCGAGACTTTGCGCGGCGAAAGTCTGAGGCGTCGGCAATCCGGCCTGCGCCAGAAGAAAACTCGCCATGGATTTATCGGTGCAGCGTTCGATCGCCCGCGCGCTGTTCACGACCGGGACGCCGAGCGTCTCGAGGGCGTGAAGGACGCCGAGCCGCATGGTGATGGCCTCTAGCGACCCGTCGCCGATAGCGCGAACGATGGCGAGATCGGGCAGTTCGCGAAATCCAGGGATGACGACGCCGCAAGCGCTAGCCGTCACGATCTTGCAGGCGGAAAGTCGCACGGCGACGGGCGTCGCGCGCTGCGCCCGAAGGGCCCGGAGCGTGCGGACCACATGCCAGTCCAGCTTGTCGGTGAACACCGCGACGCGGGGCCTGCCACCCCCCCCTCGAGGGGGGAGGTCGAGCGCCGAAGGCGCTCGGGTGGGGGTGAGAAAAGCCGCCGTCATTTGACTTTGTCACCCCACCCCGGCGCTGCGCGCCGACCCTCCCCCTCAAGGGGAGGGCGTTGCGCGCGCGTCACCCGAATGATTTGTCGAGCAGCGCCAGATTGATCTCGCCGGCGCGGAAGGTCTCCCCGGTCTCGACCGCCGTCACCAGCGCCTCGGCGGGGGAGAAGAGACTTCCGTCGATCTTGTAGAAGTCGCCCTTATAAGCCTTGAAAATCTCCGCGAAAGGCTGGCCGTAATCCCGTGAATTGGCGCTCGGCAGCTTCTCGGCGAGTTCCTTGGCGGCCGCCGCCGAGCCCTTCACGAAGAGATGGGCGCGGCCGGCGTAAATGATCGAATCATTGGTGCGGCCCATCGCCTGGACGAAGTCGGGGTGGGGCGGCGAGAGCGGCGCCGTCGCAATTCCATCGATGATGTCGTCGAGCGGAAAATGCAGCTCATGCGCCTTGTGCAGCGCGACTTCGAGCACCCGTCCGACGACTTGGACCCCGCCGGCGAGCGACTGCGTCGGCGCATAAATGAACGCGACCTTGTCCGGCGACACGCTGGAGCGCGAGGCGACTTTCTCGACGACCTCCTTGGGTGGGGGAGAACCGCTTTCGAGGACGATGGTCACGCGGTCGGCGAGATCGCGGTAGGACAGTTCCTCGAAAAGCTTTTCCACGCGAGCCTGGGCGCGGCCAGGTCCCGAACCCAGCGCGAAGAATTTCTCATGGGCGAGGCTCCAGCCGGCGTATTGGCTGGCAAGACAGGCGACGACCGGGTCGGCGCTCGTCACCGTCAGCCAGAACGGCCATTTCGGCGCTGCCGGGGCGTGGGAAAGGGTGACGCGTCCCAGCCCGCCCATGCAGATTTCGGTCAGCAGCAGGCCAGCCTCGATGCCGCCCGGGACCTTGGCGCCGGCGTCGATCAGCAGTTCGCCGAGGCTGCCGCGCTCGACAGACACCCGATATTTCGCCGCGCCGGCGACAAGACGATCGACCAGCGCGCCGGCAAGCGCATTGACACTTTCGGTCGTGCGGCCGGTGACATTGAGGCTTCCGCTCACTTGTGGTCCTTCCCCTCTTTCGCTCTGTGGCGCTTTTTATTCTCTCCCGGCCGTTCTATGCGGCGACCTGCGGCCAGTTAGAGCCGCGGAACTTATCGAGCTTTACGGCGAAGCGAAAGATGGGCGGCGTCGCAGCCTGCGCAGCGGCGGCGAGGGCGTGGAACTGAACCTTTGACATGGAACCTTCGTAAAATTTCAATCTTTGTGGGTATATTAAGGCAACCAATCGGCTGCTCAAGCGTTGAGCATCGCTTGTGTGTTTACGCACATCAAACAGGCGCGTATTGAGTGAAAAACGACCACAGTGATGTTTTTTCGGGAAGGATGACGAAATGGACTTGCAGACGACCGGTCGGGACGCGACGGAGCGCACGGGTGGAGGCTTTGCGTGGAACGACCTAATTTACGTGGCGCTCGCCATTGCGGTTATCCTTTTTGGCAATGTGGCCCTGGTTCGCGCCATGGACGTCGCTCTCGACGCCTTAGTCCGCTAGTTTGCATTTCCGCACTTTCCACATGTTGAAATTGTCGTTCGCTTGAATTTTTGTGACGGCGCGGATGTTGACGCGCCGGGCAGGGTTCATTTCACGCCCCGCCGCGTCTGCGACCATGAGCGATAGGCGCCGGGCGTCATCCCCGAATAGCGACGAAAAGCTCGACGAAAGCTCGTCTCGTCCGCATAGCCCGAGGCGGCGGCGAGCTGCTTGACGGAATTGCGCGTCGTCTCGAGCAGTGTGCGCGCCGTATCGAATCGAAGACGATCGAGAAAATGCTTCGGCGTTTCGCCCGTGGCTTCTTTCAGCCGGCGGTGAAGCGTTCGCTCGGAAACGCCCAGCGCGCGCGCCAATTCAATCGTCGTCAGTTGCGCGTCGCCCGCCTGACGGACGATATGCTCGGCTTCCAACAGGAGAGGATTTGAGGCCGAGAGATGTCCAGGAGGAATATAGATCGCCTGAGTCGAGGGAGCGGTGTCGACGACGGTGAAATCGGCCGCCGTTTTTGCCGCCTCGGGTCCAAGCAGGGCGCGGATGATATGCAGCGACAGATCAATCCAGGACAAGGGGCCGCCCGCCGTAACGACGCGGCCGTCTTCGATGAGCGATGCGCCCCAGGCCGCGTCCGCGCGCGGATAACGGGTTTTCAGTTCATTGTGGCGCCACCACGTCGTCGTGCAGCGGCGACCATCCAGCAGTCCTGCTTCGCCGAGCAGGAAAACGCCATTGCAGGAGCCCGCGACGATCGCGCCTAAAGCATGCTGGCGACGAAGCCATGCAGACGCCGCGCCGATCGCTGGGAAGGGCGGTAGCGC
This sequence comes from Methylocystis sp., assembly GCA_022843525.1. Lineage (GTDB taxonomy): Bacteria > Pseudomonadota > Alphaproteobacteria > Rhizobiales > Beijerinckiaceae > Methylocystis. The sequence goes on from JALHNR010000256.1 coordinate 4,461, forward strand.
GTGGCCGCCATCGCATACATAGCCAGGCACGATGATTGCCGCGCAACCGTCGACTTCATCGAAACGCGCCTCGACCTCATAGCGCCTTCCAGCGCCGTCGCGAACAGGCCGACCGTCATGGCTGACGGGCACCACATTATAGGGCCAGGGCGAGTCCTTCTTCGCGAGCATCTTGCGGCTCAGGGTCAGCATGTCGGCGGCGCCGATGAACCCCAGACCAAGACAGCTTTCAAAGCCGAGAATTGCGATGTCCATGTCCGCCCAATCCTCTTGGCGAATTTTGCCTTATTATTGGCAAACCCGCTGTCTGACTTTGCAAGATTAATGTCAAAGTCGCCAAGCTGTAAAGGACTCTTCGAGGAGCGACTTTGAAGGCCGCCGGAAAATCATCGTCTTTTTCTGGTCGGACTGAAGGAGAGAAAAATGAGCGTAACTACGCAGTCGACGGCAGGCGCAATCGATCGCGCGGAACGAATCGTCGATCTGAGATGGATGTGGATCGGGCTCGCCGTTCTGAACGGATTCTATCTGGTCGTGCGCATCTACGAGCAGATCTACGGCTGGCGGGCGGGGCTCGATTCATTCGCGCCAGAGTTCCAAACCTATTGGATGAGCATCCTGTGGACTGAAATTCCGCTTGAGCTCATCTCTGGCATCGGCCTCGCCGGCTGGCTCTGGAAGACGCGCGTGCGCGACATGTCGACCGTGACGCCGCGTCAGGAGATGAAGGCCATCGCCGACAATGCAGCCTGGCTCGTCGTCTATGCGGCGGCGATCTATTGGGGCGCGTCGTTCTTCACCGAACAGGACGGCACCTGGCACATGACAGTGATCCGCGACACGGACTTCACCCCGTCGCACATCATCGAGTTCTACATGAGCTACCCGATCTACTCGATTCTGGCGATCGGCTGCTTTTTCCATGCCAAGACACGAATCCCATACTTCTCGAAGGGCTATTCGGTGGCCTATCTGATTGTGTCGATCGGCCCGTTCATGATCATCCCGAACGTCGGCCTGAACGAGTGGGGCCACACGTTCTGGTTCATGGAAGAGCTGTTCGTTGCGCCGCTGCATTGGGGCTTCGTGTTCTTCGGCTGGATGGCGCTCGGCGTGTTCGGAGTCGTGATCCAGCTCCTGCTGAACATCCGTCGCGTCATCGGCAAGGAAGGCGTCGAACTGCTGACGGGCGCGTAAGGCTCAAGATTCTCGCGCCGCGGCCCCGTTCGCGCCTCCGACGAACGACGCCGCTGCGCGGGAGGAATGAAACTCCCGGGATCAGCTCATTTCGTCGCCTCTCGTCGCTTCGGCGTCGGGAGGCGATGGACGTCAGGCCCAAAATTGCGGCATTCTCGAATTTAGAGACGCGGCGAATGGAGACAGGCTCATGATGAGGCTCCTATTGATTCTCATCGCGGCGATCGGCTTAGTTGCCCGCGCGGACGCGCAGGCGGTGCGCAGGGATTCCGCCAAGGCGTTCCAGAAAGTTCGGGAATGCGCGGCCCAGATGGGGCCGAACGTCATAACCTTCAGCTTCTATCAGCCGACGCAATCGAGAAGCCAGTTCTGCGAGGACATTCCCGAAACTGGGCCGACGACCATCGTGATCGACACGATGCAGGACGAATTGCGCGACATGATGGTCGAGATCCGCGTCGTCGAAGCGGATCCCAAAGGCGACGACGCCGCTGCGCCGACCGAGGCCTATCTTCCGCCGGCGCGGTTCCAAACCGGCGTCATTCAGCTTGAGCACGACTTCAAGAATAAGGGTGACTATGTCGCCCTGGTGCGCGCGCGCAGCGCGGACGGCCGCAAGGAATACAACGCCCGTTTCGCCTTCTCGGTTGGCGAGGAGTTTCTGCGCGACTGGGGTGCGGTCGCCGTTGCGACCGTCGTGGCGCTCGCGCTCGGCGCGGGCTGGTATGCGCATGCTTTCGGCAGGAAATCATCCAAAAAGGCCGAACTCAGAAAAGCGTGACGGCGTTCTGCAACGCTCCACTGAAGAACGTCCGTCGAGCCGCTAGAGCGCGTTCGTGATTTTTCGATTCTGATGGAGATTCCCGAATCGGCCCGAGCATGATTCCTTCCTCGCGATAGCGATGGAGGCGAGAATGGCGCGGGCATACAGCCAGGATTTGC
>JALHNR010000257.1 GCA_022843525.1 Methylocystis sp.
AGGACATCGACGAATGGCTGAACGCTTAAATCATGCGCGTTGAAATCCCGGCGCCGCCCGCTCGCCGCCCGCTCGATGAAATTCTCGCAGCCGCTATCACGGCGATGCCCGCCGACGGCAAGGCGGAGAGAGTCACAATGCCGCGCCATTCCGCATCGGCGGTGGCGATCACATACATGGTCGAGACCGACGACCTCGACACCGATGTCTACGAGATGTTCGTCGATCCTTACACCGCGAAAGTCAAAGGCCAGCGCCTTTATCTGCATGGAGACAAGACGCTGTCACAGCCCCTTGTCCCAATCATCATGGCCTTTCATTGGACCCTGCTGCTTGGGTTCAACAACGCTTATATACTCGGTTCAATAGCCATACTTATTCTTATCTCTATCCTGGTCGGCCTTTATCTGTGGTGGCCGCGCAATGGCGATTGGCGCCTGGGCTTTAAGATCAAGTGGGGCGCAAGCCCAGAGAGAGTCATTTACGACGCACATAGAAGCGTCGGCGCTTACTTCAGCGTTTTCTTGTTGGTTACGCTGTTCACCGGAGTCGCCATGATTTTTAAACCGGCGACGCGTTCCGTGGCTGGGCTTTTTTCCCGGGTGCGCGCAGATCCGGATTATGGAAAATCGACGCCAATCCCAGGCCGACCGCCGGTCGGCGTCGACGAAGCCGTTGCAATCGCTGCTAAAATCTTCTCCGATGGAAGACTTCACTGGGTTCTCCTGCCGAGCACGCCAAGCGGCGTCTATGTCGTCGGCAAGCAGTCGAGAGACGAGCCCAACAGAACCACAACGTTTCGGAATGTCGGCGTTGATCAGTACAGCGGACAAGTTCTGTATGTGCAAGATCGCAGTGCGTTCACCGCAGGGGAGAGGCTCCTCGAATGGCTCTTCCCGCTGCATACCGGCGAGGCCTTCGGCGCGATTGGCCGATCGATCGTTTTGGTGGTCGGGCTGACGCCCTTTGTCCTTTACGTCACGGGCTTTCTACGATGGCGACAAAAGCGCCGTGCGCGACGGCGTGCGACAGACTGACAAATCCGTTCTGTTGGCTCCGAATTGCGGGGTCATCGCCCCACGAAGATCGGCATTTCGATCGTGTCCTCTGCGTTCTTCGCCTCGCCGAACGCAAGCTTGAGGAGATATTTTCCCTTTTGAGCGACCGTTGCGTCCAAAGTCACAAAGCCGCTTGAATGCGTATGAGATGGCAAAGCGTTGATCTGTTTCAGGCCCCCTTCAGCATCATATTGATAGAAGGAGAGCGCGACGGATTCGTTTCTCGCTTCCTTTTCCATGAGCGTCACGGAAAAAATGACCTTGCCCGTTCCGGGCACGCGATCGCAGAACTCGTCATATTTGCTCAAATCGTCGGTTGGCCCTCCGGCGTTCTCTTCGGAATCCGGCAGGAAGTATGTCGTGAGATGCGCCGAGTAGAAGTCGCTGACTCCAAGACATTCCGATATGGTGCGGTCGCCCGCCTTGACGGCGGGCTGGAGGACATGCGCCTTCCAAAAGTCATTCAAACGCTGGTTGAAGGCCGGACCCCAGAATGAGTAGGAAAACATCGCGATATTGACGCCGGCGATCAGAACGATGCCGGCGAATAGCAACAAGTTTAGGCGAACAGTCGGACGCATCGTTGATCGCTCCTTGTCCTTTGCGTGTTGCGACGTCCTCTACGGGCGCACCTCGAACTCCCAAGCACCGCTGACGAGATGGCCGTCAGCCGAAAGCGCCCGGTAGCGCACGGTGTATTTGCCGGGATTCAACCGATTCACGCTCACTGACACATGGCTCGGATCGGCGCTATCAATCGCCGCGTCGCGCTTGTCGACCCTTTCGCCCGATGCGCTCACAACCGCCAATGCGGCAAAGGCGTCGCGAATGCCGGCGTCGTACCATACGTCCACTTTTCCGATGTCTTCAGCGCCGACGCCGCCTTGCGCGGGCGAGGTGCGAACAACGATCGCATGCGCCAGAATGATCGCCGGGCGCTGCGCCGCTTGCGGCGGACGTGACGGGCCGGTGAGGTTCATCGCCGGAGCAGCGCTGAGTTGTTGTTCGCGACCTGGGGTGTCAGAGACAGTTCTGTACGCCGCAGCGGGATCAGGCGTCGCGCCGACTGACAGGATCGCCGCGGCAAACGATAGCAGGCGCGCATGCCGGGTGATCAACGTCCAAGAAGCACTTTTTCGACAGAAAAATCTTGCCTGTCCGCTCTTCGTCATGGGGCGAAGTCCGATTCAATAGTCATTTCCTAGCTCGCTCGCGCGCAAAGACTGCGTCGGGCCGCAAGTCGCCGTTTGCTCATTTTGTCACAGACTTGATCAGCGACGCCATTCCGCCGCGTCGCCAAAATCGTATCGCACCACGTTCAGCGCGCGAACGCGTCTTCTTTCTTCAAGAACGCCGCGCATCCTGCTCCACCGCCGCAGAGCTGGCAGCCTGTAGCGTCTCGCACAACGGCTGCCGCGCTGATGGACTTGAGCTTGCCCTTCTCCCTCGATATGCATCTTTTTATAAAAGTGCATACGCCGCAGGCGCGCGGCGCGTCAAGGGAGTCCGCCCGATGATGTGGTTACTGAACGGCGCGGTCGCTGTCGCTGTGGCGTATTTCGCGAGTGCGCCGGCGGCGCACGCCCATACGGCAAATATTTCCAGCAGCCGAATCGTGCCGGAAGGGAACGGTCTTTATCGCGTCGAGGTGGGTTTTCTGGGAACCGACATCGAGCGTATGTTCGCCGAAAACAAACCGAAAAGCGAGGAGGTCGATCTCACGGAGCCCGGCGTGATCGAGGGCATGATCGGCAAGTTCATTCAGAAGCGCGTCGATCTGCAGAATGCGGAAGGTCAGACCTGCGCCAGCACGGTCGTTTCGGTCGGCGACGATCCGACCAATCCTAATGACTCAAAAGTCGTGCTGCGGATGGACTGCAGCGCGGTTCAAGGCCAGATTTTTTACAATCCGTTCAGACTTCTTGATGCGCAGGGGCCGCGTGCGAAGCAACTCGTCAGCATCGGGGAGAAAGGCGATGAAGCGAATCTGACCGAGGCGCAACGCACGGGCCGCGAGCCGGCGCCCGGGCAGGTGATGATCTATCCCGGCGATGCGATGGTTGATCTCTCGAAGCCGTTGCTGACGCCTTGGGAGCTTGCGCCGAAATTTTTGTCCGCCGGGGTCGAGCACATCGTTTCGGGCTATGATCATCTGTGCTTCCTGATCGCTGTGATGCTGTGGGCGACGCGCATCTGGCCCGTCGTTAAGATTGTGACGGCTTTCACAGTGTCGCATTCGGTGACGCTATCGCTCGCGGCGCTCGAACTCGTCAATCTGCCGAGCCGTTGGGTGGAGATCGCAATCGCGCTGTCGATCATCTATGTCGCAGTTGAAAACTTCTTTACGCGCAAGGTCGACGGGCGCTGGCGCGACACATTCGCGTTTGGCTTCATCCATGGCTTTGGATTCGCGAGCGGTCTGATCGAACTCGGCGTTCCTCAGCGGGCCATTGTGCCGGCGCTGGCGAGCTTTAATATCGGCGTCGAAGTCGGGCAGATCGGCGTCGTGCTCGTCGTTCTCCCTTTACTTTTCCTGATCGATAAGAACTTCACTCACGGTCAGCGCAGCCCGTTCCTCGTTCAGGTCTGCTCAGCGATCATCGCCTGTTTTGGCGCTTATTGGTTCTTTGTGCGTATTGCCGAGCTGGGCTAGGAAATTATCGGCAGAGCGCCATCTTCAGCGCGGCCGGCGACGCCGCTCATTCCTTGGCTCTGAAAGGTGCTGCGGAGCAGTCTTATGCTGGGCTTTCGTCCCTTGAACGCTGTTTTTAAAAGCGAACCGCCCCTTCAGGGGTGAACGGGCTGATGCGGCCTGTAAAGGCTTTAACGGCGCACACTGAAAAAGTGGAAAGACTTGCGAGCGCCCGCCGACGGTCAATTCACGCCGATGGACTTTCATTTTTTTAATGTTTAGTTCAAGCGCCGGGCTGGGGGCGTTAGGCGGAGCGATAGGCAAGTCCAGCGGACCGCCGGCGTTGGCGAGCCCTTTCCCGGCGAAAGCCGCAGGGTGAGGCGGCTCTTGGGAAAACTGGTTTTATTGGAGGAAATCTTATGAGGAAGCTGATAATTGCGCTTGCCGCGGCGGGAGCGCTCGCGCCTTCGCTGTCCAATGCGCAGGTCAAGATCGACATGACCCGCATCACCTGCGGTGAATTGTTGGCGATGCCGGCCGAGGATCAAGCAGACTTCGGGGCGTTTATGGGTGGGTGGTTTGCGCAGAAAAGCGGCCGAACCTTCATCGATGTGAACTTATTCCGGAAAAATTCCGCCAGCGTCAAGAGCTGGTGCGCTTCCAATCCGAATGAATCGGTCATGGCGGGTCTGCAGCGCGCTTTTGAGCAGAAGTAAAAGGAACGGGGAACCACATGAATCGCAAACTTATTTTCGCTGGCGCTCTCGCCGCGGCCGCCTTCGCCGTTCCGGCCAACGCGCAGGTCACGATCGAAATGTCGGAAATCACCTGCAAGCAGTTCGCCGGATACGACGCAGACACTCAGGACTTCGTCGCCAACTGGATGAGGGGCTATTTCAGCTCCAAGAACAACATCACCGTCATCGAGTCGCGCTACGTGAAACGCAATACGGATAAAATCACGCGTTATTGCAAGAAGAAGCCGAATTCTTCGCTGATGGATGCGATCCAGAAGAACGCCCGCTGACCCGAATGAAGCGCACGGCCAGGAGTCGGCCGTGCGCTTTGACATATTTTTTTGAATTCCATTATTTACAGCTCCAACGCGGCAGTTTGCCCTCGTCCGACTTTCTCGGCAGCGGGGAACGTGATGCGACGGCGCGCGGAACCGACGCCGATCTCTAGGGTTAAGGTAGGGGCCGGTGCGCCGCTGCAGCCTCGGGCGTGAGCGCGCATTTGCCACGGATCACGCGCGACGCGCGGCGAGAGACGGAGGACGCCTTCGATGAACGACGTTCCTGCGCCATCGGACCAGCGCCAGCGCTGTCCGTTGTCCCATTACAGCGGACCTCGGGCCGGCAAGCCATTCGCCGCCGCTGCGTCCCGCGTTCTCACGATCTGCGCCTGATGCTTCCCAGCGCGACGGAACTCGAGCGGCTCACTGCGCCCGGCGCCTTTTTGTGGGCGACGGGCATTGAAGACACGTTCATTACCGCTCCGCATCCGAGAACCGGACGCACGCTCGACGAATATGAGCTGACAGATCACTACCAGCGGTGGGGAGAGGACATCGCGCTGATGGCGCGGCTGGGCGTTCCCTGCGCGCGCTATGGCGTGCCCTGGCATCGGGTGCAACCGGCGCCCGCGACCTGGGATTTCAGCTTCGTCGACGCCGCGCTCGAGCGCATGCTGGAACTTAACATCGATCCGATCGTCGATCTCGTTCATTATGGTTTGCCGCCTTGGATGGAGCACGCCTTTCTCAACGCGGACTATCCAAGCCGCGTGGCGGAGTACGCCGCCCGCCTTGCTGAACGTTTCCGTGGGAGGATCAAGTGGTACACGCCGCTGAACGAGCCTCGGATCACCGCATGGTATTGCGGACGTTTGGGCTGGTGGCCGCCCTACGGACGCAGCTGGTCGAGTTTCGTTGCGGTGATGCTGTCGATCTGTCGCGGAATCGTCGAAACGACCCGCGCGCTACATGACGTCGACCCCGCAATCGTCGCGTTTCACGTCGACGCCACCGATGTTTTCGAGTCGCGCGACCCGACCTTGGCCGAGGTGGTGGAGCGGCGTCAAAGGATCGTGTTTCTTGCGCTCGATCTCATCAGCGGGCGCGTCGATCCGCGCCATCCGCTGTGGACCTGGCTTCTGAGCCAGGAGGCGGCGGAACCGGCGCTGAACGCCTTTCGTGAACGACCGCTTGAGCTCTCTGTCATTGGGGTAAACCTTTACCCGATCTTCACGCTCAAGCGGATGTCGCGGGACCGTTTCGGGCGACTGCGCGTTCGAATGCCTTACGCCTCGGGCGCGCTCGTGACGAAGATCGGCGAGATGTATTTTGAACGTTACGGCGCGCCGATCATGATCTCGGAAACCGCGACCAAAGGTTCGGTGAGACAGCGACAGGCCTGGCTCACTGACTCCGTCGAGGCGATGAAGACGCTGCGCGCGGACGGCGTTCCGATTGTGGGCTATACATGGTGGCCGATGTTCGCGCTCGTGACATGGGCCTATCGTCAGGGGCTGCGGCCCCTCCACGATCATCTTTTGCAGATGGGGCTATGGGATCTTGATCCCGATCCATCGGGGCGGCTGGACCGTATTGAGACGCCCCTTGTCGACGCCTATCGTCGACTGACGTCCGGTGGCGCGGCTGCGGTAGGTCCGCTCGCGCCAGCGCCACGGCTGTCGTAGCGCAGCCTCCACGAGCGATCGGGGAGTAAAGGCATGTTTCAGAGCTTCTTTCTCGCGGGTTTCGAGGGGTCGACAGGTTTCAACCGGCACGGCGAGTGGTTCGATCAGGTCGTCGCGACAGGTCACGACGCCAATGTCGACGAAGACTATGCCGACATCGCAAGACTGGGCTTGCACGCCGCGCGTGAGACCGTTCGTTG
>JALHNR010000258.1 GCA_022843525.1 Methylocystis sp.
CTGGTTCCGGCGACAAAGGCGGAACTCGTTCCCGCCCCTGGCGGCTATTCCCGGCAGATGCTCGAGACCATCGACTGGATGCTCCAAATCGACGAAGCCGATCGACCGCAGTCAGTCGAGCAGGTGCGGGACAAATTACGAGTTGCCGATCCGACGCTCCTCCCGCATCACTCACCCGAGCCCAGGGTAGACTCGAATGATGGCCCCACAGGTATTCCTGCGTCAAACGCGGCAAGTCCTGCGTCAGCAACGCCTCGGTCGACTGCGACGCTTGCGATCTTCGGCCTCGCGGCAGTTTTGATGATCGGCGCTCCCGTGGTGGCACTCCTTTTCATGCCCGCACAGCGTAAGGAGCCCACCTTTGAGGCAGCTGAACGATCCGAAAAAAAGCGTAAAACTGAACAAGCGGCCGCCGCTGGCGTCGCCCAGGACGAGATTGTCTGGTCGATGATCGAGGGGACAGCCTATCCGAGGCAATTGCAAAATTTTCTGTCGCGATTTCCGGCGAGCGCCTTGCGCGGCAAGGCGCAGGCCGCCTTGGACCGATTGCAGCCGCGGCAGGCAGCAGCTGTCCTTGCGCCTTCCCTTCCCACCGCTGCGAGCGGCTCGTGCGGGGGCGTGACGCTTGCGTCATTGGGGTCGCGATCGCCTGCGCCCTTGACGGCGAACGAGGAATGCGCGCTGGCGCCGAAGGCGGAGTTTCAGGAGTGCATGACTTGTCCGATAATGGTCGTCGTTCCAGCGGGATCATTCACCATGGGTTCACCAAAAGGGGAGCGCCAGCGGGAGGGCGGCGAGGGACCGCAGCATGAAGTAACATTTTCGCGTCCTTTTGCCGTTGGGAAGTTCGAGGTGAGCTTCGAGGAGTGGGACGCCTGCGTTGCCACCGATGGTTGCAAGGGCTATAGGCCCGATGATCAAGGCTGGGGACGAGGGCGTCTTCCGGTGATCAATGTCTCCTGGATTGACGCGCAGGCTTACGCGACGTGGCTTTCGAAGAAGACGGGAAAGGATTATCGCCTGCTGAGCGAAGCAGAGTGGGAATATTCGGCGCGTGGGGGAACGAAGACGCCCTTTTGGTGGGGACCTTCATTTACCACGGATATGGCCAATTTCTTAGAAGGGCCTTTCGCCGGCAACGACGTCTACAGACGCGGGCGAATTGGCGTGGGGCGAGAGAAGACGGTCAAGGTAGACAGTTTTGCTCCCAATCGGTTCGGGCTCTTTAACGTTCACGGCAACGTTTCGGAGTGGGTCGAGGATTGCCGTAACGACACTTACGAGGGCGCTCCTGCGGACGGGTCTAGTTGGAAAGCCGGGGATTGCAAATGGGATCGGGGGCTTCGCGGAGGTTCTTGGTTCACCACGGCGATAGAACTCCGCGCAGCCTCCCGCAAGTGGGAGCTGCGATCCATCCGGAGCGATGACGTCGGATTCCGTGTTGCCAGAACGGCGTTAACGCCGGTGGAGCTACCTACGGTGAGTGGCAGTCCGTCGGCTGGTGAGAGAGTCTTCTCTAAGAAGTGCAAGGCCTGTCATCAGGTGGGCGAAAACGCTCAGGACGCTTTCGCGCCCAATCTGAACGGCCTCGCAGGCCGTCGGGCGGGCTCTACCACTTTCTTATTTTCCCAGGCCATGGGTGCTTCGGGCTTCACATGGAGCAGTTCCTCATTCAAGGAATTTGTAAGGAATCCGAAGGCTGCTGTTCCCGGAACGAAAATGAGATTCCCAGGCCTTTCTTCCGATCAGGACATCGATGATCTCTGGGTCTACCTCAGACAATTCCGTTAAAAGAACGTTGCCAGCAAGACCGTCGCGTCGCGAAACCTTGGCTCGCCACGAATTCGGCGCCGGGAGGCGGAGGCGGGCGGATCGACGAATGATCTTGCACGCCATCGCGTGAGGAGCGTTGGAGCCCCTAACGGAAATATCCGTGATTGCCCCCCTCGCGGTTACCAACGACCCGGCGGTGACGTCAAAAGGTTTGTGTCAGCAGGAAAGGGGCGTTGACGCCTTGTGAGCGGTTTTCGTGGATGAAGACGGCGAAGAGGATGCGGTCCATGCTGGTTTTGTCTTGGAAGACGCCCATTGGCCTTGTCCTGCGTCGGACCTCGCGGAACCGTCGTTCGATGGCGTTGGTGGTTCGGACACGCTTTCTCTCCTTCTCGGTCTTGTAGCGGAAACAGGTCAGCAGTTCGTCGATGTCGTCGCGCAGGCATTTGACGGCCTTCGGATAGGCCTCTTCCCACCGATCGGCGAAGCGCCTCGCGGCGGCGCGCGCCTTGGCGATGTCCGGGGCGTTCATGACGGCGTGCAAGCTGCGCTTGACCCCCTTCTGATCGACGAGGCGCACCTTGCCCAGCACGTTGCGGATCTTGTGCGCCCAGCAGCGCTGGACGGGTGTTTGGGGATAGACCTCCGGCAAGGCCGCCAGCAGCCCGGCGCCGCCGTCGACGCAGATCATGTCGAGGCCCGCTCCGGTCAGCCCCCGGCGATAGAGATCGTCGAGGAACAAGCGCCATTCAGCGGCGCTCTCGGCGCGCGACCCGGCCCGCTCTTAGCGCGCAATCCCCAAATTGGGTATTCTCCTTCTTTCCATCGTCGGTTACGCTTGCCAAGTATGAATTTTGAGGCCTCGCTCCTGTGCGAGCGACCTACGGTCGGACTGAGTGCGGACTTAAGGAGGGCTCTGTCGAATGCGCTTTGTCCGGAACGACTTATCGTGCGGCGCTTCGATCGGCCATCGGGGCGTAAGTAAATGTGCGCGGAATTCGTCCACCGTCCAGATCTTGTCGATCGCGCTTTCGCTCGGGCTCTCCCTTTTCGATGATTCGCCAGCCATTGCAGCCGCCGCGACCGCAGTATCGGCCAAGAAGTACGGGATCGATTACACCTGCATTTGCTGCGCGTCGAGCAAGTTTCAAAAAAAAAAGCAAGGTTCAACAAGGACGCTGATACGCGGAATTTTTCGCGCTACGCCGTGATCCTTGCTTTTTTGCTGCTTCGGACAGATTTGGCGTGGGTGGGAATGAATCGATATTCCGGGCCTGCCTCACTTTTCGTGCGCTGTGAACGCTGATAGCGGTACAATACGTGCTCGCAGCAGTTCGGCGCTTGTGCGGCCATACATAGTCCGATTGAGCGCTTTTAGTCGATTGATCTGTCCTCTCGGTTTGACCAACGTACACGCAAAGCGTTGCATGCCCGCAAACACGTCCTAACGTGCACCCATTTGCGCCATTCTCCAGGGCGATGCCGCGAATGCTCCTTCCTGAGCTTCGAAAGCTGGACCTTCTTAAACATGCTATCGCGAGCATTGGTGCGGAAGTGCTTGGGACAGCGGTCCTTTACGATCATTTGATGCCCCGGCGTGGTGTAAGAAACCAGCGTCTTCGCCCTCGGCTCTGGGCAAGGAGGTACGCGCCGTGTCCCTATCGGAGCGGTTCCACTGGTGCTCAATCCTCTCGCGGAAATTCTGCGGTAGATGTGTAGATGAAACCGGTCAGCCACTTGGCGCTCTGTTGTGGCGCGCCTGTGCGTGTTCACTGCGCATAAAGTCTGCGGCGATCCCGGCTGACGACTCCTATATTGCTGAACTGGTCGCCATGCTTGCGCGCCTGCTCTAATCGCGTCCGCCGCTCGTTCGCTCAAAAAATTCGAGGTCGCACCCATCAGGGTGATGCTCATGTCGTCGAAGCCTGCCGATTTAAGCTCGCAAGCCTTGGGAGAGGACTATTACCAAAATGGTAGACATTAGACACGCCCTAATTGCAGCGATGGCTCTGCTCGTCAGCGTCTCTTTTGCCGACGCCGCCTGCGTCAAGTTCAGAAACATGGGCGGATACTGTGTGGCTGATAACGGCTGCTTTGAACCAGTGTTTGTCCGCTGGTTCGATCAGGGACCGTGCTCAAGCGGTTGCGGCGCGCAGCTTGGCGCTGGCCAATCCCAGACGGTGCTCTGCCCACGCGGGCAATACCGCTGGACCGAAAAATAATCGATCAGAAAGCGGTTCAACGTTCCAAATTCCGGAATTTCGGTGAAAGGGGGGCGTCTGAACGGTGAGCCTCCGGTGAGTCGCCTTGGTCAGGCGGAGCAGGAATTCTTTGCGGGCGGTATTTCAAGGCCAGCGTTTAGGAGAGCGGCGAAGTCAGTTTCGTGCGGCTTCGGGTCGAACGCGGTCGGATAGAAGTCCTCGCCGAGCCATTGACGGGTGTCCTCGCAGCGCTCGTACTTCTCGTCGTCGATCGTCTCCAGCATTTTTTGGCGTAGCCCATGGGCCGCCCACATTTTCCGGCCGGACAGTGTCCGCTCACTTCGATGAGACGCGGGTATAGGCTGCTCGGTTCGGAATGAATGAGCCGCTCAATTTTGATCTTGTGCTCCCAACCATCTCCAAAGTCGTAGACGTAATTCAGCGTCTTGACGGCCGCGTCTTCCAAATGTCGATGAGCTTCGTATTACGGGAGTCGAGCGTCCCGCCAGGCCTGTCGGGATCAGGCAGGCCCCATCCGGTGCCTCCGGCGCGGGCCTCGCAAAGATGCCTATTGGTCCAGCCGAACGCCGCCTGCAAAATCAGATCCAGGCAGTCGAGTTTAATCGACAGTGGACCCTCGATGCGGCTCTGAGGCTTACGTCGTCGAGCGGAACTTTGAGGCGGACGATGGCGTTCGCGACCATGGCGCGAGTTTAGGTCCTTCCCGCGCCGCCCAGCGCCACGGCAGCAAAGCGGCAAGGTCGCTCGGCCATCCTCGCTGCAAACGCAAAGGCGCCGTCGAGTTCCGCCTCAGTTCGAGGCTGCTGCAGCAAGCCTTGGTCTTCGAGCCGTTCAATGTCGGGGAGTTCGCGCAGCGTCGCGAGCCCGAACACCTCCAGAAACCTCTTCGTCGTCGCATTGGCGAACGGCACGCCGGACTGCGGCGCGCGCAACGGCGTCAGTTCGGGCGCGCCCGCGTCACGCAAATCGTCGCCGCTCGCCGCACGAATCGCCTGCGCGAAGCGCGGCTTGGTGCGCAGTTGATAACCGCTGGGGACGAAGACGAACTCATGGGGCCTCGCCCGTAACTCGTCGCGGATGTCGGCGATTAGGTCGTCGAGATTGCAGATCGAGCCAACCAATCTGGCGAGCGCCACCCGCGGCATCGGGCTTGGCGCTGCGAAGATGACGGCTTCGACGCGTCCCATCTACTCACGCCAGCGCGCGGCTTCCGGCAACTCCGTAAGCAGGGGATCGAATGAGTCGTGCAGCTTGCTTTTTTAGGGGCGGCCCATGTTTGCGCCTCACCTTGCTTCCGGACGCGTTCGCTTCATCGAGCCCGTTTCCACGTTGCTCGACAACGCTTCTTCAAGGACCGTTTGCCGCGCCGACACGGCGTCCCTTCGGCTGGAAACGCTTCAGAGCCCATAGAGTCGGAAGCTTGATCGACCGGATAGCTCACGCACGACGTTAAGCTCGATAAGCCGATCGAAGAGACGCCGCGCGACGGGATCGGAGAGTTTCGCCCGCGACGCCGTGCGCGCCGGCGCGACGCAATCGTCGGCGAGCAACATTTCGATCACGCGCGCGACGCCCTTGGCGTGCAGGTTTGGCGCCGAGTCGAAAAGTCTTTGTACCTGACGCGACAAAGGAATAGCGAGATCAACCGCCTCGCGCGCAGAGATAGCGTAGGCGCCGGCGGCCGGGCGGCCGTTTGGGCCGCGGCGCAATGCGGCGTGAGGAATCACCGTCGCCAGCAGCGGCAGCGGCGAACGCCACGCGAGCTTCTGCTAAAAAGAGACGTCGGCGAGCCAGAGGGTGAAAATTTTGGCATCGATTGCCGGGAGGGTCACCAGGTAAGGCGTCGCCGCTTCGCTTTCATTTGCCGCCGCGGCGAGGGGGCTATCGGCGCCGGTGACGCATGTCTCACTCGCACTTCGCCTCGAGATGTTCGGCGGCAAGCGATACGGTTGCGACGTCCGCATTTTGCGGTCGATTGATCAAACAGACATAGCCTCTAACTATAGATTAACGAATGAACATGTTGGTGCCAGCGCTCAAAACGTCCACCAACCTGTCGGGCGTTTTGGCGGGCAATGCGAGCAAAAGCGAAAATACCCATCGATTCAGTCGGGGGGAACGGCGGTAGCGGACCTCCGCTACCAGTTCAAAAATAAGATGAAAAAACAATCAATTAAATAGATTCCCGCCGTCGATAGCACTACCAAGCCGCTACCACTATTCCTATCGTGGCGTAGAAATGAGAATGGATGGCGGTCCTCATCGAACGTGCCTTGATAGGCATTGGTTTGGACGTCAATCACCACCGCACGATACTCCCATCCCAGGATGGGCGCTATTCCGCTTCACGACATAGCTGCGCATGAGGTCGCGGCACTGACGGACCACGGCTCCAACGGCGTCCACTGTTTCGTCGACGTTTCTCGACAACAGGGTCGTTTTGGAAGACCGAAAAGGTAATCCAAGCCATTCCCTCCTTTCCGGCTTATCTCCGCGGGCCGGGCACGATGCTCGTCTTCTCGGAACAGGATGCGGGTCGTCGGTCGTGCCCCAAATGCCGCGAGCCGACGCGTCGGAGGCCAATGGGGC
>JALHNR010000259.1 GCA_022843525.1 Methylocystis sp.
CGAGCGTGCGGGCGCTCGCCTCGATGGTCTTTGGCGCATGTTTGGCGAGCGCCGCTTCGGCGCGGGCGAATTCCTGTTCGACGGCGTCTTCGAGCCGCGCGATGAGTCGCCCCGCGTCGCGCGGTTTTTTCGCGGGGCCGTCCGCCGCGTCCGTCGCTTTCTTGCGCGGCGCGCAGGCGGAGGCGCGTAGAGGCCAATTGTTGTTGACTCGGTATGTGTAGAACTGCGCCTGCGTCATGCCGAGCAGGTCGAGAATTTCGCCGATGGGCGTGACGCCCGAGTCGTAGAGAAGCTTCGCCTGCGCGATTTTTTCAGCGCAGGGCGGAACGGATTTGGCTCGCATCTGCGAGTCTCCGAAAGGGGTATCAGTTTGATTTGCTAAAGTGACCAACCATGTCATTCCCGACAGGCCGAAGGCCTGATCGGGAATCCAGAGTCACAATGAGCGTGTTTGATGTCGCCCCCGGATTCCCGATCGCGCTTCGCGCGTCGGGAATGACAAGCCGGCAGCCTGACGAGTTGGTTTTCAGCAATTCTCCAAAAAATCCCCTCGGCCCAAGACGTGATGCATCTCGAAGCGCGAGGGGATCGAGGTGGCGCGGGGGAACGGGAGGAGAGGACGCCGCGCCGGTAAACTCGTTCGCGCCGCTCAAGCGCAATTTTGGAGCATGGTGCTTTTCTATAGGACGACCGTCCGGCTGTCAAGGAATAAATACCTACAAGAAGAAAAATCTCAAGCGTCACGCTCACCACCGCGCCTTCTTCGGCCAGCGTTTCGGCCACAGCCGGATAAAATCCGGCAGATCATCGGTTTCGACGTCGTCCTCGCCGGCCTCGATTCGGCCGCGCGCCGACACGCCGGCGCGAGAGACGCTTTCCGGATCGCCGGAGATCAGCGGATGCCAGGGCGGCAGCGGCTTGCCCCGAAAGCGCAGCAGATAGGCGCAAGTCGGCGGCAGCCAGGGAATATCCGCAAGTTTCTCCAGCGTCAGCCGCACGCAGTCGGGCACATAGCGGCGTCGCCGCGGATAGTCGCCGCAGCGGCAGCTCTGCTGGTCGAGCAATTTGCAGGCGACGCTCGTGTGATAGATCGCGCCTGTGTCCTCGTCTTCGAGCTTCACCAGACAGCAGCGGCCGCAGCCGTCGCAGAGCTGTTCCCACTCGGCGCGGGTGAGGTCCGAAAGCGGCTTTTCCCAGAACGGCGTCTCGGTCTGCTGGGCGACCGAATGCGAAAGAGATTTTTCGGCGCGCTCTATGTGTCTGGACCCGGTCCCATTCTCCGGATTCGGGCGGTTTCTCCCGCCTGCAGCGTGATCTGGGGCATTTTCGCCTTTTTTTAACGCCATCCTTCTCTTTCGACTTGCGCTTTGCGCGACAGAAACCATAACGCAGTGTGGGTCGCGCGGACTGTCGTCAAGATGGTTGAAAAAGTGTTAATGTCCACAAAGCGCGGGTAAGTTTTACCGGCGCGGGGAGCATTTGAGCTGTGTTGGAGCGTTTCCAGGCTTCTGCTTTCGCCAAGCGCTTGAGGCGCATCCTACTCGCGATCGACGCGCGCATCGATTCCGCCATGTACCAGAGCGGACGGCGCACCCGCGAGATCTATGAGGATTTTTCGACCTTCATGGAGCGGTTCCATGTCTCGGGCTTTGCCCGGGTCGGCGTGGAGCTCTCCTGCGAGGCGCTGACGCTCGGCCTGGGCGCCGGCATCGTCGCCATGGCGCTCGCGTCGTCGGCCTTCCAGATGACCAGCGACGAGAACTGGCTCAAGCAGACCGATCTCGCGGTCACCTTCCTCGATCGCTACGGCGCGGAAGTCGGCCAGCGCGGCATCAAGCATGACGACGCCGTGCCGCTCGACCAATATCCTGATTATCTTATCAAGGCGGTGCTGGCGACGGAAGACCGCCGCTTCTACGAACATTTCGGCATCGACGTGATCGGCACGCTGCGGGCGCTCACCGTCAATGCCCGGTCATCGGGCGTCGTGCAGGGCGGCTCCTCCATCAGCCAGCAGCTCGCCAAGAATCTTTTCCTGTCGAATGAGCGCACCATCACCCGCAAGATCAATGAGGCCTTTCTGGCGCTGTGGCTCGAGCACCATCTGACCAAGCGCGAAATCCTCAAGCTCTATCTCGATCGCGTCTACATGGGCGGCGGCGCTTTCGGCATTCAGGCGGCGGCTGAATTCTATTTCGGCAAGTCGGTCAAAGACGTCACGCTCTCCGAGGCGGCGATGCTCGCGGGCCTCTTCAAGGCGCCGACGAAATACGCGCCGCACGTCAACCTGCCGGCGGCGCGCGCGCGCGCCAATGACGTCTTGAACAATCTCGTCGACGCCGGCTTCATGACCGATAGCCAGATCATCGCGGCGCAGCGCAGTCCGGCGACGCCGATCGACCGCGCCCGCGAGACGAGCCCCGACTGGTATCTCGATTACGCCTATGGCGAAATCCGCAAGTTCGCGCAGGACGGCAAGCTCGGCGACAATCGCGTGCTCAGCGTGCGCACCACGCTCGATTCCAACGTCCAGAAGCGCGCCGAAGACGTTATCGAAACCAATCTGCGCGAGCAGGGCCGCAGCTATCACGCCAAGCAGGCCGCCGCGGTCGTCATGGAGCCGGACGGCGCCGTGCGCGCCATCGTCGGCGGCCGGGATTATGGCGCAAGCCAGTTCAACCGCGCGACCGACGCCGCGCGCCAGCCGGGCTCCTCCTTCAAGCCCTACGTCTATCTCACCGCGCTGATGACCGGCCGTTTCAAGCCGACGACCATCGTCACCGACCGGCCGACCTGCATCGGCAATTACTGCGTCCACAATTACAGCGGCGGCTATGCCGGCTCCATGCCGCTCGCCATGGCGCTGGCGAAATCCTTGAACACGGTCGCCATTCAACTGTCGCAGGCGATCGGCAAGGGCGATTCGCGCATCGGCCGCGCCAAGATCATCGAAACCTGCCGGCGGCTTGGCATCACCACGCCGCTCGAGGACACGCCCTCGCTGCCCGTCGGACAGAGCGACGTGATCCTGCTCGAACATTCGGCGGGCTATGGGGCCTTCGTCAACGGCGGCAAGAAGGTCACGCCTTACGCCGCCGTCGAAATCCGCAATCGGCAGGGCGACCTGCTCTATCGCCACGATCGCGACGCGCCGCCGCAAACGCAGGCGGTGCCGCTCGACAAGGTCGTCGAACTCGCCGGCATGATGAAGAAGGTCGTCGAGGAAGGCACCGGCAAGCGCGCGCAGCTCGGCGAGGGCATCGACGTCATCGGCAAGACCGGCACCACTAATGGCTATAAGGACGCCTGGTTCTGCGGCTATTCTGGAACGATGGGCGGCTGCGTGTGGTACGGCAATGACGACAACGCCCCGATGAACAACATGACCGGCGGCACGCTGCCGGCGGGCACCTGGCACGACATCATGGCCTATGCGCATCAGGGCGCGATCCTAAAGCCCATCGTCGGCTTGAAGCCGGATCCCAAGGGCGCAACAGCCGCCGTGAACGCCAATGTCGTCAAGCCGCTCGAACTTGGCGCGCCGCAGCGTCCCGCGACTCTGTCGAAGGGCGCGATGCAGGCGCTCGAATCGCTTCAAATGAAGATCAAGGCAGTCGGCGGCGACAAGCAGAGCGCGCTCGAAGCGCCTGACCCCGCCGCATCCGACGTCGTGCGGCGCGAGGCGCAGCGCGCGAGCGGCGCGGCCGTCGGCGTCATCCGTTAAGCCGCGGGAGCGCACCCTTGGACCTCAAGCCTTACGCGAATTATCTGCGCGCCGCCTCGGCGATGCTCGCTGGCGTCGGCATCGGCCTGTTTGTGACCGTTCTGTCGCTCAACGCCGGCTATGGCTTCAATTCTCTGCGCGCAGGCCCCTGGAAGGCGTGGCCGCATATCGGCGGCGCCGACATCGACCCTTATGCTCGGGCGGTCATCTCGCGTTCCGGAGAAGCGCCGCTCGGCCGCGATCAAGGACTGGCCTTCATCGCGCGCGCCGACTCCAATGGCGCGCCGCTCAGCGCCGAATGCGAATATCGGATTATCGATCCCTTGCCGGCCGCGCGCTTCTGGACGATCGCGCTGGCGAGCCCCGACGGCCGATTGCTCGCCAATCCCACCGAGCGCTACGGCTATTCCTCGGTCGACGTTCTGCGCAAGGAGGGCGGCGCCTTTGAGATCGACGTGGCGCGCGAGGCGCGGCCCGGCAACTGGCTGTCGCCGGGCGAGGCGAAGGGCTTCGTCGTCATGCTGCGGCTCTATGATACGCCGCTCGACATCGAGTCGGCTCCAGATCCAGATTCCTTTCCAAAAATTGTGAAACTCGGATGCGCCTGAACATTCCCGATCGCTATCTCGACCTTTTGCCGTGGCTGCTTGCGACGCTGCTTGTCGCGGGGATCGTGCATATCGTTTCGGTGCTGCTGATGCCGACCTTGGCGCCGAACGACGCGCTCGCGCGACTCGCGTCCTATGTGAAGAGCGCCGCGCCGGCGGAAGGCCTGGTGATGCTGCCGCAGATGGCGCCCGGCGCCGAGACGCTGCCCTTCGAAGATCCGGCCTTCGCCGAGGCGGTCTGCGTCTATGATCTCGCCAAGGGTCCGCTGCGGGTCAAGACGAGCGTCGACGGCGAGGATTTTCTCGGCCTGTCATTTCACGCCAACGCCGGCCGCATCTATCATTCGATGACCGATCGCTCGGCGATCAAAGGCAAGATCGACATTGTCGTCGGCGACGCGCGCCAGATCGACGCGCTGACGAGCGCCGATGAGGGCGACGCCCCGCCGCCGCAGGAAGTGCGGCTCACGGCGCCGGCGAAGCGCGGCTTTATTCTGATCCGCTCCTTGGCCAAGCGCCCGACCGATCAGGAGCGCGCGCGCAGCCGGTTGAGCGCGATCAGCTGCCAGCGCTTCGACCTGCCGCAAGGGTAGCGCGGTTTCCCGCCAAAGCGGTTTATTGGCGACCGGCTTTCGGTCGCCAACCCTAAGAACGCGCCGTCAGGCGGGCATCCGCTTGTCGTATTCCTTCTGCAGGCGGCTCCAGCCTTCCCAGAATGGCGGCGGCTGCTTGCCTGTCGCTCGGGCGACCAGGATGTCGAGGTGCATGTGCCAGCCGGCGCCGACCTTCAACAGGGTTGCGCGGTCGGGCAGACGTCGATGGATCACGGTCAGCAACACGTGATCTCCCCTTGGCTCGAGCTCGAAAGAAACGTCGCCGCTGCCTTGCCATGCGAAGGCAAGTTTGCGGGGCGGATCAACCTCGGTGATGCGGCTCTGCATCCGGTGCTCGTCGCCAAAGTCCGGCGGCCGCTGACCAGGCGGATCAGTCAGTTCGTCGTTGCGCCAGACGAACTCGAAGGGCGCGCCGGCCTTCATCTCCATCGGCCCCGCCGCCAGCCATTTGCGGCGCAGTTCGCTCTCCGTGAGATAGGCCCATACGCGTTCTATGGGGCCGGGGAGAAGGCGTTCGATCATCAAGGTGGCGGGTTCGGTGAGCGCGCCATAAGCATTTGGCGTTGCAAGATCGGTCATGAGTCGTCTCCTTTGCAGGCGTCGGAACGGCGTGCGTCCTCCGTCAGGAGGAGGCCTTCGAGCGCATCCAGACGGTCTGTCCAAAAGCGCGCGTAGAAACTCAGCCACGCGTGGGCGCTGGCGAGCGGACCCGGAGCGAGGCGGCAGATATGGGCGCGGCCGCGCACTTCGCGCCGGATCAGCCCTGCATTTTCAAGCGCCTTGACGTGCTTCGACGCGGCTGCGAGCGAGATCGCGAAAGGCGCCGCAAGCTGGCCGACGGTTCGTTCGCCCTTGGCGAGATCGCGAAGCATCCGTCGGCGCGTGGCGTCGCCGAGCGCGTGAAAGACGGCGTCAAGTTGAGGCGTTTCTAATTCAACCATATGGTTGAATATATCGGCTCATCCGCGAATGTCAACCAATTGGTTGAATGTGGTTATGGGTGCTTTTTCAATTTCTTTGGTCTTTTCGATGATTTGCGGGCGCCATATTGCGAGGAGCGCGGCGACGAAGCACTCCAGAGCAACGGCGCGACGATGGATTGCTTCGCCTGCGGCGCGCAATGATGACTCGCATTATCGTGTCATTCTCGACAGGCCGAAGGCCTGAGCGGGAACGGGCGGCCTAAGATTTCAGGAGAGGGGCGGGCGCATGATGCAGGCGGCAGCTGAAGGTGCAGCGGAGAGTCGGCGCATGCGCGGACGAAAACCGAAGGCGCCTCAATATTACGAATTCAACGCTGCGCTCAATGTGCGGCCGCCTTTCTTCAAGCTTGCGAATGAAGCGCGATTGCAGGCAGGCGGTTCGCTGCTTGCTGAGCCTGCCTGGCCGGATGGTTACGCGCGGCTGCCGCGTCACCCCTGGCGCCTTCCGGACTATCGCGAGTCGCCGCTGCTTGTGTTCGACAAGAAGTTCGGTCGCCCGGCGCGCGACGTCGAGAATCAGGACGGCCTCTGGTTCGTCACATCCGCGATGAAAGCCTTTCTGGAGCGCGTCGATCCGGAGGCCTGCGATTATCGCAAATGCGACACTGTTTGGTCCTCGGGAGAAGCGGGGCCGGACTATTGGCTCTGTTCGGTC
>JALHNR010000260.1 GCA_022843525.1 Methylocystis sp.
ATGTCTCCGACCATAGCGGTTCGACTCATGCGCGCTTCATGCGGCTGACGTCTTATGCGCTGGTCCCGCTTGGCGTGCTGAGCGCCTGGTGGATTCTTGGACTTGCCGGCAAGTCGCTCGAGGGCGTGCGCGCCGAGATCGGCAGACCTTTTCCCGCGCTCGTGCTCCTTGCGTTCGGCGTGGTCGGCATGATCCATGCACGACAAGGCATGGACGACATCATCGAAGATTATGTGCATGACAAAGCGTTGAAGGCGCAGGCGATCGTCGCCAACACATGGGCGTCGCGCGCCATCGCAGCGATCTGGGTCCTCGCGATCCTCCTCATCGCTGCGCCGAAGTAGTCGGACGATGCAATCCGCGGACGTCGACGTGACAGGCGAGAGCAGGAAGCAGCGCGACGTCGCTGCTTTGATCGCATTGATCCCGTCTTGTGACGACGCAGCGACGCTGCGCGCGACGCGAATGAGATTCGAGAAGGCTTGATCAATGGTTGCAAAGGGTCCTGCATCAAATGTGTCGGTGGGCGGTCGCGCCTATGCGATCGTCGACCACACCTTTGACGTCGTCGTCGTCGGCGCAGGCGGATCGGGCCTTCGCGCCGTCGTCGGCTGCGCCGAGGCGGGACTGAACGTCGCCTGCGTCACCAAGGTCTTTCCAACCCGCTCGCACACCGTGGCGGCGCAGGGCGGCATCGCCGCCGCGCTCAGCAACATGGGGCCGGACAATTGGAAATGGCACATGTACGACACCGTCAAAGGCTCCGACTGGCTCGGCGACCAGGACGCCATCGAATATATGTGCCGCAACGCGCCGCCCGCCGTTTATGAGCTGGAGCATTGGGGCGTCCCCTTCTCGCGCACGGTCGAAGGGACGATCTACCAGCGCCCGTTCGGCGGAATGACGACGGACTTCGGCAACGGCCCGCCGGCGCAGCGCACATGCGCGGCCGCCGATCGCACCGGCCACGCGATGCTGCATACGATGTATGGCCAGGCGCTGAAGCTGGACACCAAGTTCTTCGTCGAATTTTTCGCGCTCGACCTCATCATGGATCCGGATGGCGCCTGCCGCGGCGTCGTGTGCCTGAAGATCGATGACGGAACGATCCATCGTTTTCGCGCCGCGCTCACCGTGCTGGCGACCGGCGGCTATGGCCGCGCCTATCTCTCGGCGACGTCGGCGCACACCTGCACGGGCGACGGCAACGCCATGGTGCTGCGCGCGGGGCTGCCGCTGCAGGACATGGAGTTCGTGCAGTTTCATCCGACCGGAATCTATGGCGCGGGCTGCCTGATCACCGAAGGCGCGCGCGGCGAAGGCGGTTATCTGACGAACAGCGAAGGCGAGCGCTTCATGGAGCGCTACGCGCCTTCAGTGAAGGATCTCGCGCCGCGCGACATGGTTTCGCGCGCCATCACCGTCGAAGTTCGCGAGGGCCGCGGCGTCGGCAAGAACCAGGATCACGCCTATCTGCATCTCGAGCATCTCGATCCGCAGATTCTGCATGAGCGGCTGCCGGGCATTTCTGAAAGCGCCAAAATCTTCGCCGGCGTCGACGTGACGCGCCAGCCGATCCCGATCATTCCGACCGTGCATTACAACATGGGCGGCATACCGACGAACTATCACGGCGAGGCGTTGCGTAAGCGCGACGGCAATCCCGACGAGGTAGTGCCCGGTCTGATGGCGCTTGGTGAAGGGGCCTGCGTCTCCGTGCATGGCGCCAATCGACTGGGCTCCAACTCGCTTATTGATCTCGTCGTCTTCGGACGCGCCGCGGCGCTGCGCGCGGCCGAACTCATCAAGCCGAACGATGCGCAGCCGGAACTCCCCGCGAATTCGGCCGATCTCGCGCTGTCGCGCCTCGATTTTTTCCGCAACGCCAACGGCTCGGCCCCCACCGCGGTTTTGCGCGACAGGATGCAGCGCACGATGCAGTCGCATTGCGCCGTCTATCGCACCGGCGAGGTCCTCGCCGAAGGCGTCGAACAGATCAACGCCGTCTGGCGCGACAGCGCCGACGTCAAGATTGCCGATCGCTCGCTGATCTGGAACTCCGATCTCGTCGAGACGCTCGAATACGACAATCTCATCGTGCAGGCGGTCACGACGATGGAAAGCGCCGCCAACCGCACGGAATCGCGCGGCGCGCACGCGCGCGAGGATTTTCCTAATCGCGATGACAAAAACTGGATGAAACATACGCTGGCGACGATTGATCGCGAGAGGAAGACCACCTCCATCGATTATCGCCCGGTGCACAGCTACACGATGACCAATGAGGTCGCTTACGTCGAGCCGAAGGCGCGGGTGTATTAAGATGGTCGAATTCACCCTCCCCAAGAACTCCGTCGTCGCCGAAGGCAAGACCTGGCCGAAGCCCGAAGGGGCTGAGCGCCTGCGCGAATTGCGCATCTATCGATGGGATCCCGACGACGGCGCCAATCCGCGCATCGACACCTATTTCATCGACGCCGACGACTGCGGGCCGATGGTTCTCGACGCGCTGATCTGGATCAAGAACAGAATCGATCCGACGCTGGCCTTCCGTCGGTCCTGCCGCGAGGGCATTTGCGGCTCGTGCTCGATGAATATCGGCGGCCTGAACACGCTCGCCTGCACCAAGGGCATGGATGAGATCGACGGCGCGATCAAAATCTATCCGCTGCCGCATATGGCGGTGGTGAAGGACTTGGTGCCCGATCTGACGATCTTCTATGAGCAATACGCGGCGATCCAGCCCTGGCTGCGCGGCGGACCCGCCCCGGAGAAAGAGCGGCTGCAGTCGCCGGAGCAGCGCGCCAAGCTCGACGGTCTCTACGAATGCATCCTGTGCGCCTGCTGCTCAACCGCCTGTCCGAGCTATTGGTGGAACGCCGATCGTTTCCTGGGTCCCGCGGCGCTGCTGCAGGCGTTCCGTTGGGTGCAGGATTCGCGCGATGAAGCGACGACGGATCGCGTTTCCTATGTGGACGACGTCTTCCGCCTCTATCGTTGCCACACGATCATGAATTGCACCCAGGTCTGCCCTAAGGGCCTGTCGCCGGCGAAGGCCATTGCGGAGCTCAAAAACATGGCCATCGCCCAGGACGAAGCGGAGTCGCGCTGAGCGCGGGGCCGCCTTGATCCCGCCGCGCCGCCGGTTTAGGACGGAACAAACGTCTTCGGAGATCTGCGCCATGTCGACCAGCGCTCGTCGCAATTGCGCTTCGCTTCTCATCGCCGCCTATCTGATCGTCGGCGGCCCCCTGGCCGCATCGGCGCAGCAGCTTCAGGTCGATCCCGGGGCGCTGGACGCTTCGGGTTCTGTCACGACGCAGCCGAAAGCCAAGAGAGCGAAGGCGCAGCAAGCCCCTCGCGCCGCCGCCGGCCAGCAGCAGCAGGGAGGCGGCGGCAACCGCCAGTTCGGCGAGCTTGAGGGTTGGTCCACCGGCAAGGCGCCGCCCGGAGGAAAGCAGAAGGAGAAGGAAGACGAGACGCCGAGCTCGCCCAACGGGAAAATGCCTATTGGCGTTTCGCCCTCGGGGAATATGTCGGTCGGCCTTCCCTTCTGAAATCTCAGCGCCGGAATTGCCGGCTGGAGTTGATCATGGCGTATAAGGTTGCGGTCGTCGGCGCTACGGGCAACGTAGGCCGCGAGATGCTCGATATTCTCGCCGAGCGCCGCTTCCCGGTTTCGGAGGTCGTTGCGCTGGCGTCGGCGCGCTCGATCGGCACGGAAGTCTCCTTCGGCGACAGGACGCTGAAGTGCAAGGCGCTCGACTCTTACGATTTCTCCGACGTCGACATCTGTCTCATGTCGGCGGGCGGCTCGGTCGCGAAGGAATGGGCGCCCAGGATCGGCGCGAAGGGCTGCGTCGTCATCGACAATTCTTCGGCCTGGCGCATGGACCCTGACGTGCCGTTGGTCGTGCCGGAAGTGAACGCCGCCGCCGCGGCGGGTTTTTCCAAAAAGAACATCATCGCCAATCCGAACTGCTCGACGGCGCAGCTCGTCGTCGCGCTGAAGCCCTTGCACGACGCGGCGACGATCAAGCGCGTCGTGGTCTCGACCTATCAGTCGGTCTCTGGCGCGGGCAAGGAGGGCATGGACGAGCTTTTCGCGCAGACCCGCTCGGTGTTCGTCGCCAACCCCGTCGAAGCCAAGAAATTTCCCAAGCGCATCGCCTTCAACCTGATTCCGCAGATCGACGTCTTCATGGAGGACGGCTTCACCAAGGAAGAGTGGAAGATGGTCGCGGAGACAAAGAAGATTCTCGATCCCAAGATCAAGCTTGTCGCCACCTGCGTGCGCGTGCCGGTCTTCATCGGCCATTCGGAAGCGGTCAACATCGAGTTCGAAAAGCCGATCTCCGCGGACGAGGCGCGTGATATTTTGCGCGCGGCGCCCGGCGTGCTGGTGATCGACAAGCCCGAAGCCGGCGGCTACATCACGCCGCATGAGGCGGCGGGCGAAGACGCGACCTATGTCTCGCGCATCCGTACCGACCCGACCGTCGATAGTGGGCTGGTTCTGTGGTGCGTTTCCGACAATCTGCGTAAGGGCGCGGCGCTCAACGCCATTCAAATCGCCGAAGTGCTGATGAACCGCAAACTGCTCGCGCCGAAGAAAAAAGCGGCCTAACGCCCGAAGGCGATCACCACCGCTAGATAGGCCGCATAGACGGCGAGCAGCGCAACGCCCCGCCACGGTCGGTAGACGCCGTTGCGCGGCGGATAAACCAGCGCAAGCGCGATTAAGCCGGCCACAAGGGCCGGCGCGGCATCTCGTTCGGGCGTACGAATCGGCGTAATGGCGCCGGCCACGCCGATGATGAACAGTCCGTTGAAGACATTGCTGCCGAGCAGGGCGCCGAAGCCGACGTCATCCTGTCGGCGGATGCGCGCCATCAGCGCGGTGGCGAGTTCGGGCGTCGAGGTGCCCACCGCGATCAGCGTTGCGCCGATGACGAAATCGCTCAAGCCAAATCGCTGGGCGATTTTGCTCGCTCCGAAGACAATGAGACTTCCGGCGGCGACGAGCAGCGCGAGCCCGATCGAGGTTTCGAACAGAGCGCGCAAGAATCCGGAAGACGTCTCCTGCAGCGCTGGGGCTAAGCGCCGCTGCTCGCGCGCCTCCAGCGTGACCCTCGCGAACCATAGCGCGAAGCCGCCCAAGAGGATCGCGGCTTCCTGACGAGACAGTGATCCATCGATCAGCATGACGCTGAGTGCCACAGGCGCTGCGATGGCGACGGCAAAATTCCGCGTCACCTCGGCGCGGATGATGGCGAGCGGCCCAAAGAGCAAAGCGACGCCGAAGATCAGCGCAAAATTCGCGACATTGCTGCCGAGCGCATCGCCCAACGAGATTTCCGGCTCGCCCGCCAGCGCCGATTGGACGGCGACGGTCAGTTCCGGGCTTGATGTGGCGAAAGCGGCGATGGTCGCCGCAATGATGTTCGGCGCCACGCGGGCGGCGCAGGCGATCCCGACTGTGCCGCGCACGAACAGTTCACCGCCGCCCGTGGCGCAGAGCAGACCCAGCGCTAGCGCCAGATAGGGGATCGCCGTCGAAATCGAATCCGTCGACGGCAACGGCTTATTTGTTGATCTTGAACAGCGTCGGATCGGGCACTTTCGCCTGGTCGATGTTGAAGACCGAGATCAAGGTCTCATAGCCTTGCGGGTCAGTCACCTGCCACTGCTTCAATTTGAAGGTCTTGGGGTCGAAGATCAGACGCACGTGCGACGTGCCGCCGAAGGTCGCCTTGTCCTCGATCAAGATGGTGATGCCGGAATCATCGATCTTCACATCCTCGACGACGACATCCTTTTCGAGGTCGATCTTGTCCTTCATCAAGAATTTGAGCGGCGTCTGGGTGATGAAGTAGAGATCCTGCGTGTTGAGCTTGCGGTCGCGCACGGCGACCTGGGCCCCATCGGCGACAACCTCCATCGTCGCCGGCTGGGCATATTCGAAGCGAACGCGGCCGGCGCGCTGCACGTGAAGCCTGCCTTCCGAACGTTTGCCGTCGCCGCCGATCTGCACAAAGTCGGCCGTCATCACCGGCGATGCGTTGAAAAAGGCGTTGGCGCGCTTCACCGCCTCAGCGCGGGTGAGCGGCTTCTCCGGCTCCGGCGCGGGCGGAGGCGCGATCGTCGCGGCGGCAGCGGCGGGCCCCTGCGCGGACGGCTTGGCGCCTTTCTTCCCGATCGGGTCTGCAGGCTTCGCCTCGCCGGGCTTGGCAGGCGCGGGCTTGACCGTCACGGACTTAGGGTCGCTCTTCTCGTCCTCAGGCTTGACCTCAGCCGATTTCGACCTTGCTTCCGCGGGACTGGCTTCGGTCGGCTTCGCTTCCGCTGCTTTATTCGCGGCGACGGCCGGAACGCTTCCCTGCGACGGCGGCGCAGCGCGCGCGATCGTCGCAGCGGCGGCCGGGACGGCGAGTGAAAGCGCGGCGAGCAGGGCGGCAAAGTGAACGTATGTCACGGCGGGTTCCGATTCAGAGGAAGCTGTCGCCGTCTTCCTAGCATAAGTTGGCGGAAATGGGGGCGAAGCCTTACTCCGCCGCCTCGATATCGAAGGCGCCGCGATC
>JALHNR010000261.1 GCA_022843525.1 Methylocystis sp.
CGCGAGCTTGGAGATCGGCGAGATCGCGATCCATGTCTCAAAGGCCCTGCGAAACAGTTCGTCGGCGGCGCGCGAGTCGCCGTCCTGTAGCGCCTGCGCGGCGAGCTTCGCCAGCGCGTCAACGAACCAGGATACGCCATGCGAATATTGGCCGCCGTTTTCCCGCACGCCCGGCGGATATTCGGCGCTGCGCCCGGGATAGGGCTGCGAGTGTTCGTCAAAAGGCGGATGGACGAGCAATACGCGATCGCCGAGACCGAGAACGGCTAAGGCGTTCTCGATCGCCTCACGCCCGCGCGCGGCGTCGACGGCGCGCGCCAGAGTCGGCCAGGAGGACGTCATCGCGCTCATCGGCGCGACTTCCTCGCCATCATCGGCATAAGCGCGGATGTAGCGGTCGCCGCGCCAACAGTTCTCAAGCGCGGTCCGAAGCTTTTCGGCGCGTTCGCGATAGCGCTCGGCGCGGTCGGCGTCGCCCTTCGCCTCGAACAGCGGCGCGATGTCGAGGAGGATGCCGTGCAGGAAGAAGCCAAGCCAAACGCTCTCGCCGCGACCTTCGTCGCCGACGAGATTCATCCCGTCGTCCCAGTCGCCAGATCCCATCAGCGGCAGGCCATGGGCGCCGAAACGCTCGAGCGTCCAGTCGATCCCGCGCGCGCAGTGGCCGAGCAGCGTATCCTTGTCGCGCGACGTCAGCGGCACAGTGGCTTCGCCCTCCTGATCCTTGGGGACGGGACTCGCCTCGAGGAAGGTCTCGACCTCGTCGAGGATGGCGTAGTCTCCACTCCCGCGGACATAGCGAATCGTCACATACGGCAACCACAAGTGCGGATCCGACGCATGCGTGCGGTCCGCGAGGCCCGTGCCGCCATTGGGCGCGCGATGCCACCATTTGCAGGCGTCGCCCTCGATATATTGATGCGCGGCGTGCAGCAGAATTTGAGCGCGGGCGCGCTCGGGCGCGAGATGGATGAGGGGGATGACGTCCTGCAGCTGGTCGCGATAGCCCGTGGCGCCGGAACGCTGTGAAGGACCTGTGCGTCCCCACAGGCGCGCCGCGAGCAATTGATAGGGCAGCCAGTCGTTGACGAGGCGGTCGAACTCGGGACGATTGGTCTTGATGCGCAACACGGACAATTGTTCGTCCCATGCGCGCGCATTCGCCTCGAGTTCGGCATAGGCGTGGTCGGGATCGCGCGCATAATCGGCGAGCCGCTTCGCGTCTTCGATCGTCGTCGTCTGTCCAAGCGCCACGACGACGACCGCTTCTTCTCCGGCAGGCACGTCGATCGCGCCGCTGAACGCGGCGACTTTCCGTTCATGCGCGGGCGCGCCCGCGTCCGGATGGCCGTGTTCGACCATGTAAGGCAGGTAAGGATCGCGGCTCTCATGCCCCAGGAAGCGGCGACGCGAGGTCTCGGCGAATTCCGCCGGTATCGATGTCGTCACAAAGGCCCAGCCCTGCACGAAATTATTGCGAGGATTGCGGAAGTAGATCGAACGCACATTTTCGTCGATGATCGATTCCAAGACGCCGAGACTTTCGTTCGGCGTTTCCGCCAATACGATTTCCATTGACGGCGTGATCTGCAGCAGACGCTCATGGTCAGTCTTGTTGCGGATCTTCAGGATCTTGAACTCGATCGGCTGCGTGGGGCTGACGAATACCGTCATCTCGAGCTGAAGATGATCGCGCTCGGAACGATAGACGGCGACGCCCGGCGAAAACGTCACCTGATATTCCGCGTCTCGACGGCGCAACGGAACGAAGGTCGGACTATGCGCATCAGTTCGGGCGAGATCATAGACGTAGATCCTCTGCCCGGCCGGCGCCATGCGGCCCTCGCCCATGCGAAACGGGGTGAAGCTGTTTAAGCGCGAATTGCCGTGGAAGGAAAAAATTTCGCCGTCATTCGTAAGCACTGCGCCCTGTCCGAAGGCATTGGCGATGACGTGGCCGAAAGGACGCGGCGTTCCGGGCGCAAGCGCGACGGTCCTCCCGTCTTGAGAAAAGGCGTAGCGCGGCTTCTTGGGCGGGGGCGGCAGAATGAGCCCGCGGCGGCGCGACAACGCCTTGTTCAGCGTCTCAGGCGCAACGGGGGCGATCCCCAGATGCCGTGCGATGGAATCTGTCGCACGTCCCATGTCGCGCGCCCATCCGTCGACGATGATCAGTTCCGTCGCGCCGGCGGCCGCGAGTTCGACTTCGACCCGCAGACTGGCGCAAGGCTCGAAGCCGTAGAGCAGACCTTCGTCTTTCGGATCACGCGGCGCCGCCAGTCCAAGCAGGCTGTCCGGCGCATAGGTCGATCCCATTCCATAGAAATGCGACTTCACGTCCTCGTAGCCGACGACGGAGATCTTCGCGTCAGCGCCAGCGCCGATGGCGTGAAAGCCGATCTCAGGGGACAGCCGGCGATCGGACTGACGCCGCGCGCCGCCCTTGAGCAAACGGTTCTGGGCGAAAATCGCGTTCAGCGATCGGACATACCAAGTGCCAATGTGAATCGCGTTGTAAGCGGCGTCGCGAAGCTCGACGCCAGTCTCGTTGAGCACCCACTCACGCAGCGACGCCAGCATCAATTTACGATGGCGCTGTTCGAGATTGACGATCTTCAGTCGGGTGATCTCGACCGCCTCATCGGCGGCGAGCGAAACACGCGCTTCGATCGCGAATCCGTTGCGCTCCGCCATGAAGAACAGGCAGTTCTCGCCAGCGTCGGTGAGCGACGCCTGAGTGGCTCTGCAGCGCGTCGGCGCCTCGCCGATCGACCATAGCTCGCCGCCGTCTTCACGCAGAAAAAGGAATCGTCCGCGCGGGTGGGCGTGATCGTCCGGGCGTCGCGTCAAGTCAATCGGAGGGCCGCCGCGCGCCACGCCTTCGATGCGCATGGCGCCCTGCCCGTCCTGAAACCACTCGCTGATCATCAGTCCGTTGGTCAGTTTCAGCGGCCGCGAGCCTGGCACGCCCCCAGCGCCGGTAATGCCTTCAATCGTCACTTTCTGCGCGCGCGCAAGCCGTCCGAGAAGGAAGAGGACAAGGCCGAAGGCGACAATGCCGGCGTAGATCAGATATCCGCTGACAAGATAGGCGTAGGACGGTGGCCGCGTCTGCGACATCTGCTCGGCGGCGCTCCACGCCTTGTCCCACTCGGCGCCGCGCGGAATATAGAAGGGCAACAGCAGCGGCGCCCAGGTGCCAAAGCGGCGGATGCCTTCGGGGATCGCGCGGCTTGTTTGCGCCTTTCCAAGAAAACGCGCGGCTTTCTCGTCGGCGACGTCGCCGCCGACGAAGGACAGATTGACGAGCGTTGCGACGCGCAGGCCCATGTGGTCGAACCAGATCAGCACCCGCAGCGCGTCATAGGCGAGAAGCGCTGTGAAAATGTCGAGGCTCCAGGCGCGAAAATCAGAATCCGGCAGGATATAGCTCATCCAGCTCGCGACGCCGGTGCGGATCAGCCCGTCCTGATTGTACCAGGCAGGGTCGGGCGAAGCCTTCAGGAACGAATAGATCACCGGCGCCATCCACAGGCCCCAGCGCAAAACGCGCACGGCGTTTTCGATGAGCATGTCGAGGCCTTGCCAGCTCGCGAGTTGGCGAAGCGGCTGCAGGCTGCGCTGAACGAGCGCTGTCAGGAAGAAAAGATTGATCGAAAACAGCGGCGCGGCGAACACCCATTGGATGACGCCGGAGAGCGACTCGTCGAACAGCAGCCTCACGCCGCCGTCGACTCTGCCAAGATCCGTCGCGCCCCACTTCGAGAAGAGCGGTCGAATGACATATTCGGTGATCGGGCGTCCGTCCGCGCCATAATCGAGCGACGTATAGGCGAAGAATTTCGCTGTGATGTTCTCGACCTGGCCCAAGTCGAGATACCAGGCGACGGCGCCGCCGACGACGCCGCCGAGCGCCGCCCCCAGCAAATAGACGCGCCAGCTCCGTAAATGCTGGCGGCGTTGTTGGGTGAGCGCATGGAAATCGAAGCCTGCATCGACGCCGGCGTAGGCGAGAGCGCCCGCCAGCGCGCCGAACAGAAACCGCTCGCCGCCGCTCAGCGCGGGAAGTCCCATCATCAAGGCCAGTCCAACGGCCGCGCCGGCGACCGCGCCGCGAAAGTAGTTGGATGGATGCAGATAGAGTTCTTCGACGCGCGCAAAGAAGGGCGGAGTCGAATCGGTGCTCTCTACGATCGCCCGCGCGAGCGGAAAAAGCGCGGCGCCGAGCAGCGCGCCGCCGATCGGGCCGGAGGCAGAAATGACCGCGACGGCGGGCGCAAAAGACACGACCAGTCCGACGGCAAGCAGCAGCGCCATGAACACGAAGCCATAGACCGCGCCCTTTTCCGCGCCGGTCCGCCAATCGTGGAACACCACGACCTGCAGCGACGGCGTCGCCCGCAAAAGGCCAGCCATCGCCTGGGTCACGAGATAGGTTTGGCCCCATAGTCCTGCTTGCGCGAGCGCCGCCGCCACCGTCGCGACCAGCGCCGTCACCGGATAGGGCAAATAAGGCGCGACGAAATACGAGACCGAGGTCGCGATATAGGGCGTCAGCGAAGCGATGAAGGCCGAGGCGAGCAGGATGCTATGCGGACGCCATTGTCGGGGCAGAAAACGACCGAGCGCGAGGGGGATGCCGACGACGATCGATTCGTTGAGCAGAAACAGGACCAGCGTATGCCCGACGATTTTTCTGAAGGCCTCCGGAACGTCGAGGCCAAGGAGCAGCGCGCCGCCGATCTGGGCGACGGGCGGCGAGCCGAGCGCGATCAACAGGCTGAACTGCAGCGGCAATACGAAAAGGGCCGCACGCACCGCCATGCGCGAACGCGCTCTCAGCGTGACGACCCCGGCGAGATAGAGAATGGTGGCGGTCGCCGCGCCGACCGGCGAGAGCCGGAACAGTTCGGCGAAGGTTTCCGGCGATCGCCACAACAGGCCTGAGCGGTCGCACAGCAGCGTAAAAGTCGCGATGGCCAGGAAATCCACGGCGAAATCGGCCGCCTGGCGCGCGCTTTCCGAGGAGCGGCGGAGCACGAAAATCGTCGCCCCGGCGAAAAACCCGGCCACTATCGCATGCTCGCCGCCGCCAGCCGCCTCCAGCGCAGCAAAGACCGCAAAGCCCATGCCGATTAAAATGCGCTCGAACAATGCGCTGTTGACGTTCGATTCGCCGCGATTGACGGCCATGGATTCCCTCCGCGCCTTTGTTGAATCCGGCGTTTTTTAACGTTAATGGCCGGAATCAGCGGCGATCGTATGGAATCCCTTGCCGGAGGCGGGGGAAAAAGTCGACTCCCGCTTCCCTTCGTCGCGCTTGCGCTTCGCACCGCCGCCGAGAGCCGCTATAGTCCACAATGCTTTAATGCCCCGGCCGCGCAGCGAGGGCCACAGCGAGTGGACGACATGGAAGAGCCCCTGCCCGCGCCGCCAGCCGACACTCGCGACGCCGACCAGCCACACGCGTCCCCCGCCACGCCCGCCGAGCGTCTATCGCTTCTTGTCGAGCGCGAGCGCGTCGCCCGCAAGGGAGCGGCGGGTTCGCTTGACGAGCGTATGGCCAGTCTGTCCGGCGCGCTGCGCCGGGCGCGCCTCGAGAACGCGGAGCGCTCCGCCGCGATTTCCGATTTGCGCGCCGCGGAAATCGCCCGGCTGGAGATGCTCGGCGAGGCTCTGTCGCCGGTTTTGGCGCAGGTGCCGCGCGATTGCGATATTTTCGACGTCGGCGTTGCGCCCGCGGAACGACCGCGCCTGTTCATCGACCAGATCGGCTTCGTCGAGATGGATCGCGACCGGCGGACCTATCGCTTTCTCCAGGATACGCGCCACGGCCGGGTGACGCTTCGCGAAAGCGACAGTATCGACGACCTCGTCGAAGCGATCACCAGCTACATCGCGCATCGCCTGATCGAGCGCGAAAAGGCGCTGGCGGTCGATTACGCGAGCGGCGGCGCGGCGCAGGCGCTCGGTGTGAAGCTCGCCGCCGCGCGCGAGAGGGCGAACGCGCGCGAAAACGATAATTCCCTCTCCGGAAAAACGACTCGCGTCGCCGCCTTCATCGCCGAGTTTTTTGGCGCGGCCGCGTTCTTCGCATTCTTGGCGGTCTTGGCGGCGTGGATCTACCGCGCCTATTTCGCAGGCTAAACTTCATAGCTGAACGGACTCGAGCTCAACGACTTCGCCAGCGTCGTTCAGTCCACGCCTGCGCAGCGAAATCCTGACGCCGTCAGCTTCGCGCTCGATCTGGTAAAGATTATAGGCGGCGCCGGGGTAGTGCCCGCCGGGGCGGGCCGACGCCGACGCAACGCCCACCACCGGCGTCGCGGCGCCCGGTCCTGACAGCCGATGCAGACTGGGCTTGTGATTATGCCCATGCAGAACGAGCTCGGCGCCATGACGCGCGATGACGCTTTCGAACGCCGCCGCGTCTTCGAGCCCGCGCAGCCGCCGCGCGCCGCCGACATGCGGCGGGTGGTGAAGGCAGACGACGCGCGCAAGTCCCTCCGCCTTGGCGCGTTCCAGCAGATCCGCGAGCGCCGCCAGCTGGGTCGCCCCAAGCCGCCCGGAAG
>JALHNR010000262.1 GCA_022843525.1 Methylocystis sp.
CGAGGACAGTGCGCCGAATTCTGCGGCCAGCAGCATGCGCATATGGCCTTCTTGATAGAGGTGCAGCCGGTCCAGGAATTCCGTGATTGGCTGGTCCGCGTCGGCGAGCCGGCCGCCGTCCCCACGGAACCGGCGCTCGAACGGGGCAGGGACGTCTTTCTCTCCACGTCGTGCGTCATGTGCCATGCCGTGCGGGGAACTTCCGCCCTGGCGCGGAGAGCGCCGGAACTCACGCATATCGGCAGCCGCAAGACTCTGGCGGCGGCGTCTTTGCCGAATTCTCGGGGCCATCTCGCCGGCTGGATCGTGAATCCTCAAAGTTTGAAGCCGGGCAGCCATATGCCAGCGACCCAACTCCCGCCGGAGGATTTGTCCGCGCTGCTGGACTACCTCGAAAGCCTAAAGTGAGAGCGCATTGATGGTCGTCATCGACAACAGGCTCGTCATCGACGACGACGAGGAAACGCAACGCCTGACCGCGGTGTGGCGCTCGCCGCCCGGCTTTTTTGGCTGGTTCACTCATGTGAACCACACAAAAATCGGCATGCGCTTCATTGTCACCGGTTTCGTTTTCTTCCTGCTGGGCGGAGCGCTAGCGGTTCTCATGCGCATCCAGCTCGCATTTCCGCAACACCAGTTTCTCGACGCCGACACCTACAATCAGATCTTCTCCATGCACGGCATCACAATGATGTTTTTCTTCGCCGTGCCGATCATGGAAGGTTTCGGCATCTACATTGTGCCCCTCATGCTGGGCACTAGGGATATGGCCTTCCCTCGACTGAACGCCTTTGGTTACTACGTTTATTTGATCGCCGGGATCACCCTTTATCTAGCTCTGTTCCTGGGCATGGCGCCGGCGGTTGGCTGGTTCAGCTATCCGCCTCTGGCGGACGCGATGCACTCCCCAGGCAGAGGGGTGGACTTCTACACCGCCGTCATCACCTTCATGGAGGTTTCCGCGCTGGTGGCCGCAGTGGAGCTGATCGCCACGATCTTCAAATTGCGGGCTCCGGGGATGTCATTGAACCGTATGCCCCTCTTCGTCTGGGCCATCCTGGTCATGTCTTTCATGATCGTCATCGCCATGCCGCCCCTGATGGTCACGAGCCTTATGCTGGCCCTGGACCGCACGGTTGGAACACATTTCTTCACGCCAGGCGCAGGAGATCCGGTGCTTTGGCAGCACCTTTTCTGGTTCTTCGGCCATCCGGAGGTCTACATCATCTTCGTGCCGGCGCTCGGCATGATTTCCAGCATTGTGATCGCCTCCACGCAGCGTCCGGTCTTCGGCTACACCGCCATAGTGCTCTCGCTGGTGGCGATCGGCTTTGTCGGGTTCGGGCTCTGGGTGCATCACATGTACACCACTGGCCTGCCACGCCTGGGGACCAATTTCTTCACCGCCGCCAGCGCCATGATCGCGATTCCAAGCGGCGTTCAAATCTTCTGCTGGCTTGCTTCGCTATGGGGATCGCGGCCACGCTTCGACACGTCCATGCTCTATGTGCTCGGCTTCTTCTTCATCTTTGTCATTGGCGGCCTGTCCGGCGTGATGGTGGCCTCGGTGCCCTTCGATGCGCAGGTGCACGACACTTATTTCGTGGTGGCTCATTTCCACTACGTGCTCATTGGGGGCGCGGTTTTCCCCCTCATGGGCGCTCTCTACTATTGGTATCCGAAATTTACCGGGCGGATGATGAACGAGACCCTCGGCAAAGCGAGTTTCTGGCTCGCTTTCGTGGGGTTCAATTTGACGTTCTTCCCCATGCACCAACTCGGTCTGCAGGGCATGCCTCGCAGAATCTACACTTATCCGGATGGGCTCGGCTGGGACGACGTCAACCTGTTCGTCTCTTTGTCGTCCGCGCTCCTCGCCGTCGGCTTTCTGGCTACTTTCGTCAATGTCTTCTGGAGCATGAAACGTGGAGCGCCAGCGGGCGATAATCCTTGGCAGGCCGACAGCCTGGAGTGGGCCGCGGCATCACCGCCCGCGGCATACAACTTTCGTGACTTCCCGGTCGTAACCGGCCGCTATCCCCTATGGGAGAGTCGAAAGACCGGCGAGATTCCGGTGGTGACCGGCGTGCGCACGGATCGACGCGAACTCCTCGTGACCTCTCTGCTCGACGCCCAGCCGCAGTCGCGGTCCGTCATGCCAGGCCCGAACGTCTGGCCTCTACTCCTCGCGATCGCCTGCGCTATCGGCTTCATCGGCTTCATCTTCCACGAAATCTTCCCTGTGATCGGCTTTGGTCTCAGCTTCTTCGCCATCGTCGGCTGGTTCTGGCCGCGGCGCAAAGATTGGGAAGGCCGGGAGGAAGGCTCATGAAAGTCGTATCGGTCTTCGACGCACGGCAATTGCCATCCTACGCCTTTCAGCACCACAACCCATTGTGGTGGGGCATCGTGGGCCTCGTCGTCATTGAAGCGGTCGTCTTTTCCAGTCTGGTGGCGAGCTTCTTTTATCTGCAGACAAATTTCCCCAACTGGCCTCCAGACGGCGTGAAACCTCCCGAACTTTTGAAGCCGACAATCGCAACGCTGATTCTCGTGTTGAGCGCGGCGCCAATGTACTGGGGCGATTCGGCGATCAAGGAAGGGAGAACCTTTCCCCTGAAACTAGGCCCACTGATCAGCATAGGGCTGGCCGTCATCTTTCTCGCCATGAAAGTCGAGGAATACAGGGACATTGGCTTCAGCTGGCACACACATGCGTACGGGTCGATCGTCTGGACGATCGCCGGATTCCACAGCGCCCACGTCATAGCCGTGATCCTGAAGACCATCATTGTCACCATCTTGGCGTGGCGTACTTTCTTTTACGAGAAGCGGCGCATCGGCGTCACCGTGAACGGGCTCTATTGGTACTTCGTGGTGATCATCTGGATTCCGCTTTACGTGACGATCTACTGGAGCTCTCACCTCCTTTCCAAATGAGGACGTGACGTGGAAGAACAGAACGCCTCCGCTTACTTCACCGGCTCCAAAGGCATTGCGGTCATCTGGGGTGGCCTGCTGGTCGCGCCGTTCGCCTGGTCGCTGCACCTGATCACGAGCTACGCGCTCGTTGGCTGGATTTGCGAACGTGGCGACCGCGCAGCATATGACATCATAACCGTATTGATTCTTTTGTTGACGGGGCTTGGCGGTTGGTTCGCCTGGCGCATCTGGCGAACGGCCGGCGCTGGGTGGCCGGATAGTGCGGACGATCCCGTTTCTCGCAGCCGCTTCCTGGGCATGAGCGGCATTTTGCTGTCCGGCTTTTTTGCCCTGGTCATAGTCGCCCAATGGGTGCCGACGCTTTTCATTGGTCCCTGCGCCCAATGACCCCTCACCGCATCCAAGACGTCCTCACGTTTCCGCAATTCGTCCAGGTGCACGACGAGACGGCAATCGCCACGGAACTGTGGGCCGGCTGGAACACGGATGTCTTGGTGCTGGCGCCGCTCGCGCTCTGCGGCATTTTATATGCGACTGGCGTCTGCCGCATGTGGCGGCGCGCGGGCGCCGGTTCCGGCGTACGACGGGGCGATGCCGCAGCCTTCGCAGCTGGGTGGCTCACGCTTCTCATGGCGCTGGTCGCGCCGCTCGATGCGCTAGGAGCGGAGCTTTTCTCGGCGCATATGGTTCAGCACGAGATCATGATGCTAGCTGCCGCGCCGCTCCTCGCCATCAGTCGGCCTATTCCTGCTTGGCTCTGGGGATTGCCGAAGGGCTTGCGTCCATGGGCCGGCCGGCTCGGGAGGAACCGTTTGCTGTCGGCGCCATGGGCTGCCTCCACGCGCCCTTTGAATGCATGGAGCATCCATGCTGCGGCCCTCTGGGTCTGGCACATTCCCTTCCTCTTCGAAGCGGCGTTGGCTGACGCCGTCTTGCATATTTTGCAGCACCTGACGTTTCTGCTGTCGGCGTTTATTTTCTGGTGGGCGATGATCGATCCGCGCCGTGGAGCCAGCCACCGGCTGTCGGGCGTCCTCTATATCTTCACTACTGCGGTGCACACCAGCATCCTCGGCGCGCTGCTGACGTTTTCCACCACATGCTGGTATCCAGCCTATGCTTCGACCACCGCGACATGGGGGCTTACCGCAATCGAGGACCAACAATTGGGCGGCCTCATTATGTGGGTGCCCGGCGGCGTGGCGTTCATGATCGTCGCGCTTCTTTCGATGGCACGTTTTCTCGGCGATGGGGACTCGTCTCACCACGAAACCCTTCCGCTTGCGCGGCGGAATTGAAGGAGGGAACGCCGTGAATAGTCGCTTTCTCTTTTTGGCCTT
This sequence comes from Methylocystis sp., assembly GCA_022843525.1. Lineage (GTDB taxonomy): Bacteria > Pseudomonadota > Alphaproteobacteria > Rhizobiales > Beijerinckiaceae > Methylocystis. Next base: position 4,284 of record JALHNR010000262.1, read on the forward strand.
CGTTCCTTTCGCGCTGCTTGGCTTGGCGAGCTGTCGCGGCGGCGATCATGCGACGCAAATTCGCGCTATCGGGGGCGATCCGAACCGGGGCAAGGCCTCGCTCGCCGAATATGGCTGCAGCGCTTGCCACGTCATTTCCGGCGTGACGGGCGCCGTCGGACGCGCCGGTCCGCCGCTGACGGGGATCGCGGAACGCTCGTATTTGGCCGGCGTCGTTCCAAACACTCCCGACAATATGATCGCCTGGATCATGAATCCACAAAGCATCAATCCAAGGACGGCTATGCCAAACTTGTCGGTGCCGGAAGGAGTCGCCCGAGACATGGTGACCTACCTGTATGTCGCTGTCAGATAACGGTCGACGTTAGCGATGACGCCTTGGCCGCGCGCACGTGGAGGAACGGCTGCACGGTCCATTTATTCCATCGCATCTGCTGTTTGATTATGCGCTTTGACAGGATTTACCGAAGAACTCGAAGCGGCACGTCGCCGAAGCGGGATCGAAAGGTGAAGGGTGACGGATTTTACGCCGGGTCGCCCGAGCTTTGTCGTTGCGCCCGGCGATCGTTACGGTGCGCTTAGTCATTATAAGCAGCCGCGTCGCATAGGATGTAGCTGATGTCTATCGGTCATCGTCACGCCCGGTGCATCGTTTAAACCTATATAAAATTATTGTATTATCTTTTTTTTCTTTGCAATTGCATGTGCAAAATTCAGTCCTGAGACATCACGATGAGCAATCGCGCAGCGGAACGGCAGCACGCTTTTCAGCGTCTCACCGAGGAGAATCCGATGTCGTGGTTCACGTTTGAAATTTTTCGAGCGGGCGAAGCGCCCGCGGCTTCTTACGTTAGAACGCTTTCTGACAATCAAGAAATCTGGCCTCAAGTGGAAACGATAGCGCTGCTGATTAAGGACAATGGCATATCGCTTATTCGAGTGAAAAATCCTGCCGGCGAGACGGTCATTCGCACGGGCGTCGCCACAGCGCTGACCTCAATTGAGGAATGTTCATGCATCACCTGTCCGCTCAAACGAGAGCTTGAGCGAAAGGTCCTGGGCGTTGGACATACGACTGCTTTGCTTGCCGGCGATCGCCTCCCTTGCGAACGCAGAGACCGGCTAGTCTGTAAGCGCGGGGTAGATGGCGCAAGTGGCGCCGTCCGCTCAGACTCCTTTCATTCGTTGACATCAACGTCCCTCGTCGGCGACGACGCGCACCGCGCTTTTCGTCGCGGACGACTAACCGCTAGTCCACCCCGCGCCCCTCATGCCGATCAGGCCAGCAGCGCCGCTAGGAGAGGTGTCTCTGAGCGCGGCGACATGCGTCGCTGCCCGGCAAAAAGCTCCGGGAACGCATTTTGAAGTGGCCTATCGCCGTTCGTAGCCGGTTGCGACACAAGGTTGCGTTTTCGACGAGATACGAGGCGGTTCGTGGGCAAACAGGGCAGGTTGCGCAGCGCGTCGCAGTTTGCCTTCACGCGGGAGAAAAATAGCGCCGCCGGAATGACCCGCCCCCAGCGCGATCCCGTGCGTGAGCTTTCAGGAACGTCAGCATCGAGCATCATGGACCGAAGGGACGGCAAAGAAGGAGACAGCGAATGTTCAAAAAATTGATGCTGCCTGTCAATCTCGAAGAAGCCGATACGACGCGTCAAGCAATCGAAACAGCATTGGAGATCGGCGCTCGCGACGCAGAGCTGCGCCTTGTCAATGTGCAAGCGTTGCTGCCGGCGACATTTATTGAATACGGACCGCCCGATTACGAAGGCGAAGTTCGACTCGTGGCAGAAAAGCAGCTTGCGGAGATCGCGGGCAAGATTGATTTTCCGCGTGAGCGTGTTTCAACCATCGTAAGAGTCGGCTCCGTTTATGATGAAGCACTGACGGAGGCCGGAGAGTGGGGCCCCGATCTCATCGTCATCTGCTCGAACAGGCCAACGTTGGCAAAATATCTTCTTGGCTCCAACGCCGCCAAAATTGTGAGGCATGCGACCTGTTCCGTGCTGGTCGTGCGACGTTAGCGCTCGATGAGAAAAACAGAAATCACGTGGCTACACGTGAGTAGCCGAGCGAGACGCGACACGCGTCGCTGCTTTTTGACTGCCACGCTCTTTGCACCACGCTTACCTTCAGGGCTTCCAAGCTCCGGCATATATAAGTGGTGCGAAAGCAGCGGCATTGAAGACGGCCGGCGCGTATCGATTTCGAGGTTCCGGGATGGCGTTTCGGACAGCTCCGATATCCCGGCTCAACGTTCGGGCGAACTGCGGTAT
>JALHNR010000263.1 GCA_022843525.1 Methylocystis sp.
GCCGCTCGCGAGCTATTTTTCCGCGCTCAAACTTGCCTGGCTTCTCGACGAAATCCCCGGCGCCCGAGCGAGGGCGGCGCAGGGCGCGGCGCTGTTCGGCACGATCGATTCCTGGATCATTTGGAATCTGACGGGCGGCCCCGGCGGCGGCCGCCATCTCATCGACGCGACCAACGCCTCGCGCACGCAGCTGATGAGTCTCGAAACCCTGCAATGGGACGATGATCTGCTGCGGATCTTCGACATTCCCGCAGCCTGCCTGCCGAAAATATGCTCGTCGAGCGAGGTCTATGGGGAATGCGTCGGCGCGCTCGCCGGCGTTCCGCTCGCTGGCGCGCTCGGCGACCAGCACGCCGCGCTGCTCGGGCAAGCCTGCGTCAATGTGGGCGACGCCAAGAACACCTATGGCACCGGCTGTTTTCTGCTGATGAACGTCGGCGAGACGCCGCGCATCTCGACCAAGGGCCTGCTGACGACGCTCGCCTATCAGCTTGGCGACGCCAAACCCTGCTACGCGCTGGAAGGCTCGATCGCGATCGCCGGCGCTCTGGTGCAGTGGCTACGCGACAATCTCGGGATCATCCAAGAGAGCCGCGAGATCGAGGCGCTGGCGAGGAGCGTGCCGGACAATGGCGACGTCTATTTCGTGCCGGCGTTCTCTGGTCTTTTTGCGCCGCGATGGCGTGGCGACGCTCGCGGGATCATCGCCGGGCTGACGCGATTCTCGAACAAGGGCCATATCGCCCGGGCGGCGCTCGAAGCCGCGGCGTTTCAGACCCGGGAAGTCCTGGCGGCGATGATCGCCGACGCGGGCGTCGAGATCAGCGCGCTCAAAGTCGACGGCGGCATGGCGGGGAATGATTTGTTGATGCAGTTTCAGGCCGACCTCATCGACGCGCCGGTCGTCCGGCCCAGCCAGCTGGAGTTGACGGCGGTCGGCGCCGCTTATGCGGCGGGCCTCGCCGTCGGCGCTTATAAAAGCCTGGATGATATCGCCGCGCGCACGCGAGAATCGCGTCGTTTTACGCCTGATATGACGCCGCAGGAACGAACGCGCCTGATCGCATCCTGGGAAAAGGCCGTCGAGCGTTCGCTCGGCTGGGCGATCTGACAAGTTTGAGAACGGCGCGCTATTCGAAATCCGCGCTCAAACCGTGCTTTTCGAGCTGCTTTTCGACCGCGTCGAGAATTTTCTGCAGCTCCTCGATGCCGATCGGGGTTTCATCGTCGGGCGCGTCCCAATGTTCGAGGTCGTCAAGACGCACGATGAAATCGGCGTCTTCTTCTGATTCCCCGTCGGGCGGCGCGGCGGGGATGGTGAGCGTTTTCCCGGCGCGGCGCACGCGAATCGCGCCCTCTGTCACTTCGACCTGATAGCCGCCTGCGCGTCGCGCCATCGCTCCCTCCAGCCTCGCAGTCTCATGCGTCGATAAGTCCGGCGCGAGCGGCGGCCTTGCGCATGAGGGTGGGCAATCCTTCTTTACCGAGATTGGCGCGCGCCGCCCAGCGGCAATCTGAAGGCGCCGCTTTGGCGCGCGTTTGCGCGACGAACACTGTCGCCTCCAGCGCGAAATGGGTGAACACATGCGTCACCGGCTCTTCGAGCGCGCGCCACCGCGCTGCGCAGGGCGCGAAACCCGAGAATTCGGCGGCGGCGATATCCTGCGTGAAAGGCGTCGACGGGAAGGCGTTCATGCCGCCAAAAAGCCCGCGCGGCGGCCGGCGCAGGAGCAACGTCTCGTCGCCGCGCCGCAGGATAAAGATCGCGCCGCGGCGCTTGGGCTTTCGCCCCTTTGCCTCTCGCGCCGGGTAGTCGCTTTGGGCGCCTAGACGCCGCGCCGCGCAATCGGGCGACAGCGGACAGGCGGGACAGTCCGGCCTTCGCGGCGTGCAAATAAGCGCGCCGAGCTCCATCAGCGCCTGAACGGAATCGCCGGGGCGCGCGGAACTCATGAGCGCCGCGGCCTTTTCGCCGATTTGCGGCGCAACCTTGCGCGGCGGCGTCTCGATCTTGTGAAGACGCGCGATCACGCGCTCGACATTGCCGTCGACGGCGATGCAGGGCTGATCGAAAGCGATGGCGGCGATCGCCGCCGCCGTATAGGGACCAACGCCCGGAAGACGGCGCAGCGCCGCTTCCTCGCGCGGAAATCCGCCGGCAGAATCCACGACCGCGCGAGCGCAGGCGTGCAGATTGCGCGCGCGGGCGTAGTAGCCGAGCCCCGCCCATTGCGCGAGAACGTCGTCGAGCGAGGCGCGCGCCAGATCCTCGATCGCCGGCCAGCGCGCCAGAAACGCCGCATAGCGCTCCTTCACCGTCGCGACGGTCGTTTGCTGCAACATGATTTCGGAAAGCCAGACCCGATAGGGGTCCGGCGCTTCCCCGGCCCGCGCGCGCCAGGGCAGTTCGCGCCGATGGGCGTCGTACCAGGCGAGCAGCGCCGCGCCCGGTTTGGTCGATCTCGCGCGAGGCTTTATCATGAGAGCGATTGATAGAGGGCGAAGCCTCGCCCCGGCAAGGAGGGCGGCGTCGCCGCAAGTCCAATGAGCCTCCCCATGCGCGCCAAAGGCTTCAAAGCGCGCGCGCTCGCGGATTACGTTGCACGCGAACTCGACCCGCTCATCGCCGCGCGCGGCTTTGGCGAAGCCTCGCTGCTCTTATGCTGGCGCGAGATCGTCGGCGCCCGAATTGCGCGAATTTGCGCGCCCGCCTCGCTGCAGTGGCCGCCGCAGCGCCGGGCGAAGCCGGCTGACCCCTCGCCGGGCAAGCGCCGCGAAAAGACGCCGCGCGAGCCGGCGACTCTCGTGCTGCGGGTGGACCCGGGCTTTGGACTTGAAGCGCAGCATCTCGCCCCGACCATCATCGATCGGGTCAATGCGCATCTTGGCTGGCGCTGCGTCGCGCGGATCGCGCTGCGACAGGAAGCCATAATCCCCGCAACCGCGTTTCGGCCGAGCCTTGCCCGGGCGCCAAAGCCAGACGCGGCGGCGCGCGCGCGCGCCATCGAGGCGGCCGAGGGCGTCGCCGAGGAAGGCCTGCGCGACGCGCTCATCAGGCTCGGCGAACGCGCGCTCGCCGGCCCAAGCGTCGCGCCCGGCGACACGTGACGGCGCCCCGAGGCGCCTTTGCGAAGGCTTGCAATCGCGAACGCTTGCTTTTAGGTTCGCGCCGCTAAACGCCGCCATAGCTCAGTTGGTTAGAGCACCAGATTGTGGATCTGGGGGTCCCCCGTTCGAGCCGGGGTGGCGGTACCATGCTCTCAGCGGCCGCAGATATTTTGTAGGCCGACTCGGCGATGGTCCGATCGACCGGAGCTTAAGGACGAGCCGCCGGAACGCGATCCGCGCCATCGCACAATCGGCTTTACTGATCTCGTTGGCGAGTGCGCGCCTTGAAGACAAAGGCGCGGCGGGAGCCGTGTTCGGCTCCCGCTTGATTACGGCCGCGACCCGACGCGCCGATCGAGGCTGACGGGCGCTTTCGCGCCCGTCCAGACGCTTAAAGCAGAGCGCCTTCAGAGATCGCCCGAAGGCCAAAGCCGAGAGCGATGATGCCCCATCCTTTGAACAGCAGATCGATGCCCAGGAAGGTGCCGATCGCCCAAAGCCCGGTGAACGGCCAGCCGGTCACCAACAGCGCGCCCAGCAGCAGCGCGACGCCGCCTTGCAGGAGATACATCCACAGACCGTCGATCTGGGAGGTCAGCGCAAAACCGATGACGAGAATGCCTTCGGCGATGAAATAGAAGGCGATGAGAAGCGTGATCGCCTCGGCGCTGATCGCCGGGCGCGTCAGCAGCATGATTCCGACGATCGCCAGAAGAACCGCCCAGATGACGTGGACGAAGAAATCTGTCCACAGGCCCGCGGCCGAAAAGGCGAAGATGAGAACCGACACCGCGCTGACGATGAGCAGCGCGCCAAGAAAGCCGACCGCGATGAACGTCGCCATCCTGGCTCGGATGATCGCGAGGATTCCCAGCGCCCCGATTAATATGCCTAGGGCGATGACCCAGCCCCAGTGAACGGCGAGGACATCGGGGGCGCCTGAAACGAAAGAGTCAAACTGTCGCTGCATCTAAGGCTTCCATGGTGAGATGAGGAAAGCGGAATCTTTGCCGATTAGGCGCAAATAGCAAGCCGATAATTGTGACCAAACGATTTGACGGATGGCCGCGTTTGGGTCCGCGCCGAATCTCGAATGGTGGACTTCGACCGCCCTCGTCGGTCGCCATCCGGCCCTCTGCCCACCCTGGGCGGCCCTTCAACGCCCTTCGCTGTCGAGATGCGCCATCTGCGCCTCGGCGTAGCGCGCTCCGGCGACGCAGGACGCGAGATTCTCCAGGGCGGAAAGCTCCTCGTGATCGAGCGTCAGAGCGAGCGCCCCGAGCGATTCGGCGAGCCTGTCGCGCCGCCGCGCGCCAATGAGCGGCACGACGTCGTCGCCGCGCGACAAAACCCAGGCGATGGCGACCTGCGCGACAGTTGCGCCCCTGGCGTCGGCGATGCGCTTGATTTCCTCGACGAGCGCCAAATTCTTTTCGAGATTTTCGCCCTGAAAGCGCGGAATGCTCGCGCGAAAATCTCCTCTTCCCGCTTGCGCGCCGGCTTGCCAGTGGCCGCTGATCAGGCCCCGCGACAAGACGCCATAGGCGGTGAGGCCGATCCCGAGCGCGCGGCACGTCGGAAGGATCGAGCTTTCGATCCCGCGCGAGACCAGCGAATATTCAATCTGCAGATCGGCGATCGGATGTACGGCGACCGCGCGGCGGATCGTCTCCGGCCCGACTTCCGAGAGTCCGATAAACCGCACATGGCCCGCCTTGACCATTTCGGCGATGGCGCCGACAGTTTCCTCGATCGGCACGCTCGGATCGAGTCGCGCCGGGCGATAGATGTCGAGATAATCGACCCCAAGTCTCTTCAGACTGTAGGCGAGCGCCGTCTTCACGGCGGACGGCCGCCCATCAAAGCCGATCCAGTTTCCGTCCGGATCGCGCTGGGCGCCGAATTTGACGCTGAGAATCGCCGCATCGCGCGGGCGGCTGCGCAAGGCCTCTGCGATCAGCAGTTCATTGTCGCCCATGCCGTAGAAATCGCCGGTGTCGAGCAAGGTGACGCCAGCGTCGAGAGCGGCGTGAATAGTGGCGACGGCTTCCGCGCGATCCGACGCGCCATAGAAGGCCGACATGCCCATGCAGCCAAGGCCGATAGCAGATACGATGGGGCCGTTCGCGCCAAGCTGGCGAGCAATCATCGAGGACCTCTTAAGATCTGCCCTCAGGCCCGCGGCTAGAGGGGTCGCGAAGCGCAACTATATTCCATCGGACGGCGTCAGGCGCCAGCGCGCATGAGCTTTTGCTTGGCGCGCCAATGAGAGCAAGAGAGCCGTGCCGCGCCATTTCGACCCCGCGCTGATCAACGATCCGTTTGACGATCCGGGTCTTTACGTCGATCTCGCGTTCGAAAAGCGGGCGCTGTTGTTCGATCTTGGCGATCTTGGGCGGCTATCGCCCCGTAAGATGCTGCGAATCAGCGACGTCTTCGTGACGCATCTGCATATGGATCACTTCGCGGGCTTCGATCAGCTGCTGCGGCGTCTGCTTGGGCGGGAAATGACGCTTGGCGTTCACGGACCGCCGGGGATCATCGACGCGGTGGAGCATAAGCTCAAAGCCTATTCCTGGAACCTCATCGGCGGCTACGAGGGCAATCTGACATTTCGGGTGACCGAAATGGACGAATTCGGGCGCGCTGCTTCCGCTTCGTTTTCCGGACGAACGCGGTTTGCGCGGCGCGACGAGGAGAAGAGTCGATCGAGCAAGGGACTGCTGTTGAAAGAGTCCGGAATGCAGGTTCGGGCCACGACGCTGGATCACGGGCTGCCCGTGCTGGCTTTCGCGCTGGAGGAGCGCGCGCATATCAACATTTGGCGCAACAAGCTGGACGCATTGGGTCTCGCCGTGGGCCCATGGCTGCGGGCGTTTAAAGAGGCGACGCTCCGCGGCGCTGATGACGCGGACCTCATCAAAGTCGCCTGGGCCGATGCGACAGGCGAGGAGCCCAACGCCCTACCCTTCGGAATGCTCAAGAAGGAGATCATGAAGATCTCGTCGGGCCGCAAGATCGCCTATGTCGTCGATTGCGCCTACACGGAGCGCAACATCGAACGAATCGTAAAGCTCGCGGACGGCGCGGACACGCTCTTCATCGAAGGAGGATTTTTGGAGCGCGACTCTGCCGCCGCGTCCAAGCGGCGACATCTAACGGCGCGTCAGGCGGGAACGATCGCGCGCCGCGCCGGCGTGAAGCGGCTGGTGACGTTCCACTACTCGCCCCGATACAAAGGCGAAGGCGTGGAGCTTGCGCGGGAAGCTCAAGACGCGTTTCTTAGAGCAGGTTCCGAAAAAGTTGACAGACTTTTTCGATGAGAACCTGCTCCAACGTTTATTTTGAGCGATTCCTTATCGATCACATGATTCCATGTGATCGGGAAGCGCTTAGCGCTGAACGTTCGGGAGCGGAAAGCAGCCCATGAAGCTTGTTCGATCGGCGGGT
>JALHNR010000264.1 GCA_022843525.1 Methylocystis sp.
TCGCGCGCCTTGCGGAAGCCGAAGGCGCCGCGATGATCACCGTCCATGGACGCACGCGCCAGCAGTTTTACGCAGGCCGGGCCGATTGGCGGGCGATCGCGGCGGCGAAAGCGGCCGTGCGAATTCCGGTGATCGCCAATGGCGACTGCGGCGGCGAAGACGACGCCGTCGAGATGCTCGAACATTCGCGCGCCGACGGAGTCATGATCGGACGGGCGGCCCTGGGGCAACCCTGGATCGTCGGCGATATCGCGCATTTTCTGCAGACCGGCGAGCGGCGCGCGCCGCCCACATTGGCGCAGCGCGCTGAAATCGCGCGCGAACACCTCGAAGGTCTGCTGGCGTCGATGGGCGCGGCGGCCGGGTTGAGGCACGCGCGCAAACATCTCGCCGCCTATGTCGATCGCCTCGTCGGTCGCTCGGCGGGACATGCTGCAGCCGACGCGCGCCACGCTCTGGTCACGACAGATTCGCCCGATGAGGCGGCCCGGCTGATTGAAGTGATTTTTCTGAAGGCGCAGCCTGCAGAGCAGGGGATCGCGGCATGAGCATATCCGACCGCCCCCGACGCAACCTCGCGCATTGCGGCGGCTACGAGCCGCTCAAGATCATCAATGACGCCGGCCGATCCTGCATGCTCGAGGCCTTGCCCAATGCGATCCTGACCGTCGCGCGCGATGGCGTCATTGAGGACGCCAACGCCGCCGCGGAGGCCTTCTTTGAACTCGGCAAGCCTCTGCTCATCGGCCAGTCGCTTGATCGGCTGCTGCCGTTCGGATCGCCGCTCACCGCGCTCATCGAGCAGGTTCGCGAACGGGGCGCGACAATCAATGAATACAAGGTCGATCTCGGCCGGCCCGGCCAGGAGGCGGACCGACGCGTCGACGTTCATTGCGCGCCGCTGCCCGAAGGCGACGGGCTCGTGCTTGTCATGTTGCAGGAGCGGACAATTGCCGACAAAATAGACAGGCAACTGACGCATCGTGGCGCCGTCCGCTCGGTTTCTGGGCTGGCCTCAATGCTGGCGCATGAAATCAAGAATCCGCTGTCCGGTATTCGCGGCGCCGCACAACTGCTCGAATCCGCGCTCGGCGATCAGGACCGCGCGCTGACGCGGCTGATTTGCGACGAGACCGATCGGATTGTGCGTCTTGTCGACCGGATGGAGGTTTTTTCCGACGCGCGTCCGTTGCAGCGTGAACAGGTGAACATCCATTCGGTGCTGGATCACGTGAAGCGCGTCGCCCAGAGCGGCTTCGCCCGCAACGTTCGCTTTGTCGAGAATTACGATCCGTCGCTGCCGCCGGTTTACGCCAACCGCGATCAATTGGTGCAGGCCTTCCTCAATCTCGTGAAGAACGCGGCGGAAGCCGTCGGCGAAGCCGTCGATGGGGAGATCGAACTCTCGACCGCTTTCCGGCCCGGCGTCAGCCTGCGCGCGCTTGGCGAGAAAAGCCCCATCGGACTGCCGCTCGAATTCTGCGTGCGCGACAATGGTCCCGGCGTTCCGGAAGACATCGCCGCGCATCTCTTTGATCCCTTTGTCACCACCAAGTCGACAGGAACTGGCCTCGGACTTGCACTGGTTGCGAAGATCGTCAACGACCACGGCGGCATCGTGGAGTGCGAGTCCCTCCCCAGACGCACGACGTTTCGGGTCTTGATGCCGATGTATAGGGCCAAACGGCCGGATCAACGTGAGGAACGGCGTGTATGACATCTCGCAAAGGCGGGAGACCGAAGCAATGACGCGAGGAGAAATTCTGGTCGCTGACGACGACGCGTCCATACGCACGGTCGTCGCGCAGGCGCTTTCGCGCGCGGGCTATGAAGTGCGCACCACCGGCGCCGCCGCGACCTTGTGGCGTTGGGTGCAGTCGGGCGAGGGCGACCTCGTCGTCACCGACGTCGTCATGCCCGACGAGAACGCTTTCGAGCTTCTGCCGCGCATCAAGAAGCTTCGTCCTGAACTCCCGATCATCGTCATGAGCGCGCAAAACACGTTCATGACCGCCATTCGGGCGTCGGAGCGGGGCGCATACGACTATCTGCCCAAACCTTTCGACCTCAAGGAACTTGTGGGCATCGTCGGCCGCGCCATGGCCGAGCCCCGCAAACAGCCCGAAGACGACCGCCACGACGAGATCGAGGGAATGCCGCTCGTCGGCCGCTCCCCAGCGATGCAGGAAATCTATCGCTCGCTCGCGCGATTGATGCAGACCGACCTCACGGTGATGATCAATGGCGAGTCGGGAACCGGCAAGGAACTCGTCGCCCGCGCCCTGCACGACTATGGAAAGCGCAAAAAGGGCCCCTTCGTCGCCGTGAATATGGCGGCGATTCCGCGTGATCTGATCGAAAGCGAACTCTTCGGCCATGAGAAGGGCGCCTTCACCGGCGCCAACCAGCGATCGGCCGGGCGCTTCGAGCAGGCCGAGGGCGGCACGCTATTTCTCGACGAGATCGGCGACATGCCGATGGAGGCGCAGACCAGGCTGCTTCGCGTGCTGCAGCAGGGCGAATACACGACCGTGGGCGGTCGCACGCCGATCAAGACCAATGTCCGGATCATCGCCGCCACCAACAAGGATCTGCGGATCCTCATCCAGCAGGGCCTATTCCGCGAGGATCTCTACTTCCGCCTGAACGTCGTGCCGCTTCGACTGCCGCCGCTGCGCGAGCGCGCCGAGGACGTTCCCGACCTCGTGCATCATTTCTTCAAGGTGGCGGCGAGCGAAGGACTTCCGCAGAAATACATCGATCAGGCCGCGCTCGACCGGATGAAGAGATATCGCTGGCCGGGCAACATCCGCGAACTCGAAAACCTCATCCGCAGGCTTGCGGCGCTGCACCCGCAGGAAGTCATTTCCGATCAGCTCGTCGAGACCGAACTTGAACATGAGATTCGGCAGGCTGACCCGGGCGACAAAGGCTCAGCCGCAGCCGTGCCGTCGCAAGAATTGTCTGATGGCCAAACGCTTTCGAGTTCCGTCGAGCTTCATCTCGCCAAGCTCTTCCGCGACTATGGGGATCAGTTGCCGCCGCCCGGCCTCTATCACCGGATCATTCGCGAGATCGAAATCCCGCTTGTGTCCGCGGCGCTTGCGGCCACGCGCGGCAATCAGATCAAGGCGGCGGAATTGCTCGGACTGAACCGCAATACGCTGCGCAAAAAAGTGAACGATCTCGACATCCGCCTGATGCGTTCACCGCGATAGCGACTCTTCGGGCCGTTCAATTGCCACCGGCGCGGGCGGAGCCTATACAGGCGCCATGGCCCTGACCGGAGACTCGGCTTCTCCGCCAAAGGCGAAAGGCAGAACGCCGTTTCGCAGCTGGTTCGGCCCGATCATTGTGATCGGCGCCGTCGGCTGCGCTTTGGCTACATTCCTGGTCGTGGCGGAATTCGGCGCGATATCGCCGACAGACGACCGCCTATTGCCGCTGCTCCTCATCAACGGCGTCTTTGTCGCGGTCCTGCTCGCGATGGTGATCGTCAAGGCCTGGCGCCTCTACCGCGTCTGGCGGCGCGGCGAAGCGGCGGCGCGCCTACACGTGCGCACGGTCGGCTTTTTCGCGGTCATTGCTTTAATTCCGGCGATTCTGCTGGCCGTGGCGGGATCGCTGACGCTGGAGCGCGTGCTCAATCCCGCCTTCATGTCGAGCGTCAAGGTCTTCGTCCACAATACGGCGGAAGCCGCGGCCGTGTTCCGCGAGAGTCAGTGCCGGGCCTTGCTTCAGGAGGCGCAACTCACGGCGTCCGATCTTGATCGCGCAGCCATTCTCTACAACTCGGACCGTCCGTACTTTCATCAAATATTTCAGTCGCGAGCGTATTTTCTGGGCTTCTCCGTCGCCGCGCTGGTGAAAGCCAATGGCGAGATCCTCGACCGTATCGACGTGGCGCAGAACGCCGCCTCAATCATTATCGCCCCGCCGCAATCCGAGTTCGACGACGCGCGGCGCGGGGAGCCTCTGTGCCTCGTCATCGATGACGGCAAGAGCTTCGTCGCGTTGCGCGCGCTTAGCGCCTTTCAGGACACATTCCTTTACGTCACTCGGCCAATTGACCCGATCGCGGTGGAATTCCCCAAACAGGCGCAAAGCCTGATCAGCAGTTACGACGTCTTCGACGCCTATCGCGCCGCCGTGCAGCGGGCCTTTGTGCTGATGTACGCCTTTCTGACGACGATCATGCTGCTGTCGTCCATCTGGTTCGGGTTGGATTTCGCCGATCGGCTGGTGACGCCGATCCGCGACCTGATCGCCGCAACGGATGAGGTGTCGGCCGGCAATCTCGACGTCCGTGTCAACGTCGACAAGCAGCATGGCGACTTGGCGCGCCTCGGCGACGTCTTCAACAATATGACGACTGAACTCAATCTTCAGCAAAACCGGCTGATCGAGGCCAATCGGATCAATGACGAACGTCGCGAATTCACCGAGGCCGTGCTCTCCGGCGTGCCGGTCGCGGTGATGGGCGTGGACTCGGAAAGCGTCGTCACGATTCTTAATCGCTCAGCCGAGGAGTTGTCGCTCGCAGACCCGATGGGGCAGGCGACCGTCGGCGCCTCGGTGGCGTCGGTCCTGCCGGAGATTGTCCCCATCCTGAAGGACGCGGCGGAAGTTTTTCCGCGCGCCGTTCAAAGCCAGATCATCATCAAGCGCGGCGTCGCCGAGCGCACCCTGAATGTGCGAGTCACCTCGGCGCGCGCCGATGCGGGACATCACAATTATGTGGTGACGCTCGACGACATCACAGACCTGGTGATGGCGCAGCGCACCTCCGCCTGGGCGGACGTCGCGCGGCGCATCGCCCACGAGATTAAAAATCCGTTGACGCCGATTCAGCTTTCGGCCGAGCGGCTGCGCCGCAAATATGGCAAGGTCATCCAGGAAGATCGAGACATTTTCGACCAATGCACAGACACGATTGTGCGCCAGGTCGACGACATCAAGCGTATGGTCGACGAGTTTTCGTCCTTTGCGCGTATGCCGAAGGCGCGCCCGGCGCGCGACGATCTCAACGAATGCATTCGGCAGGTCGCGTTCCTCATGCGCGTCGGCAACGCCGATCTCGACATCGTCGAAGAGTTGCCGGAAACGTCCGTCATTGCGCAGTTCGATCGCCGCTTGCTGTCGCAGGCGCTCACCAATATCGTGAAGAACGCCGTCGAAGGCATCGCCGCACGAGAAGAAAAAGACGCTCTGGATAAGGGAAGAGTCGAAATCAGATTGAATGTGCGCGATCGCATGGCGGAAATCGACGTGATCGATAATGGTAAGGGCTTCCCGGCGATGAACCGGCAGCGCTTGCTCGAGCCTTACATGACGACGCGATCGGACGGCACCGGACTGGGTCTGCCGATCGTCGCCAAGATCGTCGAGGATCACGGAGGCCGGCTGGAACTGCTGGACGCGCCGTCGGGTCGGGGGGCCTGCGTCAGGCTCATTGTGCCCCTTGCCGCGGAAGCGTCCTCGAAAGAGGAGCCGCGAGCGGCTGGCGCACAGGCTGAAAAAGCGCCGGCGCATGCAAGTGAGCCGGGACAGAGCGGGGTATAATGGCCAGCGATATTTTGATCGTCGACGATGAAGAGGACATCAGAGAACTTGTCGCCGGGATTCTGAGCGACGAAGGGCACGGGGTCCGCACCGCCAAAGACTCCGACGAAGCGCTTGCGGCGATCGCGAGCCGGCGTCCGCATCTGGTTTTTCTCGACATTTGGCTGCAAGGGTCTCGGCTCGACGGCCTCCAGGTGCTCGAAGTCGCGCAGAAGCAGCACAAGGGCCTGCCCGTGGTCATGATCTCGGGCCATGGCAATATCGAAACGGCGGTCAGCGCGATCAAGATCGGCGCATACGACTTTATTGAAAAGCCCTTCAAGGCGGATCGGCTGGTGCTCGTCGCCGAACGGGCGCTCGAAGCCTATCAGCTGCGGCGCGAACTTTCCGCGCTGCGCCAGCGGGCAGGCGCCTTCGACCGCATCGTCGGCGATTCGCCGGCAGCCCATCAGCTGCAGCAGCTCATTGGCCGCGTCGCCCCTGTGAATTCGCGCGTGCTGATCACCGGCGCCCCTGGGACAGGCAAGGAACTCGCCGCCCGCTGCATCCACGAGGCGTCGAGCCGCGCCGGCGGGCCGTTCGTCGTCATCAATTCGGCCACGATCACGCCGGAAAACATGGAAATCGAGCTGTTCGGTCGCGAGGGCGCCGACGGCGAGCGCAAGATCGGCGCGCTTGAGGAGGCGCATGGCGGGACGCTGTTCCTCGACGAAATCGCCGACATGCCGAAGGATTCGCAAGCAAAAATCCTGCGCGTGCTGGTCGATCAGACGTTTCAGCGGGTCGGCGGATCGAACAAGGTCCAGGTCGACGTGCGGATCATCTCGTCCTCGGCGCGCGATCTCGCGTCGGCGATCGAAGAGGGAACGCTGCGCGAGGATCTGTTTCATCGCCTCGCGGTGGTGCCGATCCGGATACCCTCGCTGGCGGAGCGGCGCGAGGACATCCCGGCGCTCATCGACTATTTCATGGAAAATATGTCGCTC
>JALHNR010000265.1 GCA_022843525.1 Methylocystis sp.
GGAGGGTGATAGGGATTGAGATGCCTGCGCTGGTGGTGGGGGCACGGATAACGCCAATGACGGATGCCGCGCGTGTGGTGCGTCGGCGTCGTCGTTACAAAGCATCCGCCACGCTGGTGATGGCCGTGCCCGCCTGATCGGCCATACCAGTCTTCGGAAGGCTCATGCATGAAGGCGAGCTGCTGCGCTACGGCCGCAGACGTCGCGGAAAGGGTCAGCCCTGAAACCAAGGCGACAAACGCAAGAACGATCAGGCCAGTGAATTTGTGCTCAATCTTGAACGTGGACATGGGGCCCTCCGGTAGGTCCGGGTGTCAGCGCGAACAAAAATAAATCGTCGCGGCGACCGGGGCAGAGCCACCGCAGCACAACACGCTGGGACCAGTCGGAGAATGGTGCGGGCGGCCGGAATCGAACCGGCACAGGCCTTGCGGCCCTACGGATTTTAAGTCCGTTGCGTCTACCAGTTTCGCCACGCCCGCGGAGCGCTCGTTTATAGGGGCGCGGACCCGACGCCGCCAAGCGGATTATATGCGCCGTCTTCGCTGGCCCTCAGGCTTGGCGTCGGGCGTGCCGATCGGCGCCTGAAACGACAGTCCCGTGTCCCAGGGAAAGAAGATCCAGGTGTCCTGCGAGACCTCGGTGACGAAGGTGTCGACCATCGGTAGGCCCTGCGGCTTGGCGTAGACGGTGGCGAAATGCGCATTCGCCAGCATGTCGCGCACCGCCTTCGCCGTCGCGCCGGTGTCGACGAGATCGTCGATGATGAGCACTTCGGAGCTTGGCCGCGCGAGAATCGTGTCGGTCAGAGGCTTAAGCACCTGGATCTCGCCCCGTTCCGTTTCCTCGTGATAGCTCGCGACGCAGACCGTTTCGATGACTCTTATGCCGAGTTCGCGCGCGACGATCGCCGCGGGCACCAGACCGCCGCGCGTCACCGCCACAATCGCCGAGAATCCGCCGATGGCGGCGAGACGCCAGGCGAGCGCGCGCGCGTCGCGGTGAAAAATGTCCCAGGAGACCGGAAAGATCTTGTCGGACCCGTACATCAGCTTCAAGCCTCCCGATCACGCCGTCAGCGCGCCTTTTCCGTCGATAGCGACGCAATCATCGCGCGCGCCGCCGCCGTCGCGCGGGCCAAGAGCGCCGCGTCGCGACTTCGCAGCACAATCTGATTCCTGAATCCGGCGCTCGTAAAGGACGGATAGGAGCCAACGCTCACGCCATCATGGCCGCGCGCGATCGCTTCCAATCCCGCGGCGTAGGCGCCTTCCGGAACGCCGTACGCCTCGACCGTCTCAACGAGCACCGGCGGGCCGGCCGCGAGTCGTGGCCCCACCACGTCCATCATATTCTGCATGATCATCGGCACGCCGGCCATAACGATGACATTGCCGATCCAGAATCCCGGCGCCTTGGAAATGGCGTTGAAAATCAGCTCCGCGCCTTTTGGAATGCGCGCCATTCGCCGGCGCGCCGGATTCAGCTCGGCTTCCGAAAAGCGCTCGCTGAGCAGCGCAATCGCGCGCGGATCCTCGCTGATGTCGACGTCAAAGGCGCGGGCGACCGCATCGGCGGTGATGTCGTCATGGGTCGGCCCGATGCCGCCGGTTGTGAAGACATAGGTGTAGCGGGCGCGCAGCGCATTCAGCGCCTCGACGATCGCCTCCGTCTCGTCGGGCACGATTCGCGCCTCGCGAAGATCGACGCCGATCTGCGCCAGATAATTCGCGATATAGCGTGTATTCACGTCCTGCGTGCGGCCGGACAAGATTTCATCGCCGATCACGAGAACCGCCGCGCTCGCCGGCCTGTCTCCCGCCGTTTTTTGCGCCATTACCGGCCTCCCTGTCGCCGATTATGACCATGGCGGCCGTGAACGCCAGTCCTGGCGCTCATTCCGCAGCGGCGGGCGCGACCAGGGTAAATTGCTCGACGGCGGCGGCGATGCGGTGCAGCAGACCCAGGCAGGCCGCAACGAAGACGATGTCGAGG
This sequence comes from Methylocystis sp., assembly GCA_022843525.1. Lineage (GTDB taxonomy): Bacteria > Pseudomonadota > Alphaproteobacteria > Rhizobiales > Beijerinckiaceae > Methylocystis. Next base: position 1,996 of record JALHNR010000265.1, read on the forward strand.
GCCGGCGAAGCGAGGCTTGCCTCCTGCAATATCTGCCCGAGCGCGCTCAGCAGGCTGACGCATGAATAGGTCGAGAGGCCATTGCGACCCAGCAGGGTGAAGAATGGAAAAAGCCGCGTCTGGCTCAGCAATGCGGTGATCTTCGAGAAATGAAGCACATAAGCGAGGGCGACGAAATCGACGATTCGGACGACGCCAAGATCCGTCTTGTCCCAGTCGAGATAACGGCCTGCGGCGTCGACAAGCCCGGGCGCCAAGCCAAATGCGTTGGAAACGATGAGCGACGAAACGATGGTGAAGGCGAGCGCGAATTGATAGGCGACGGGGTGATAAGGCACCCCGTGGGTTTTGAGCGCGCCGCCGCAGTAGATCCCCAGGGCGAACATGAATTGCCAGGCGAAGGGGTTGAAATACCAGTAGCCGGGCTCCGGCCAGGTGGGAACGTTAAATCCCAGCAGGCGCGCGGCCGCGTAAAGCAAAGCCGAGGCGGCAAGCATGCGCAACCTGCCGTGCGAAGCGAAGGCCAAGAGCGCCGGCGCAAGCGCAACCAGGACGATATAGAGCGGCAATATGTTGAAATAGGCGACCTGGTGACTGAGCGCGAGAATGCCGGCGACGCCCCGCGCCGGATCGGCGAAGGGCGCGGCGCGGCTATTGTCGGAGACCAGAAAATCCCAGGGCGTGAAATAGGTTGCGACGCCATAGAGCGCCAAGGCCGTCGCGGTCAGAGCGAGATGGGCGCCATAAAGGCGCAAAGCGCGGGCGCTGAGCGAAGCCGCCGCGTTGATGACATTGCGCCTGAATTTCTCGCCATAGGCCAGGACGATCGACACGCCCGAAAGAAAGACAAATCCTTCCGCGGCGTCAGAGAAGCCGAAATTGCGCGGCGTGACTGCGCCAAGCACATTGCCCGGAATGTGATTCACCAGAATGATCGCGAGGGCCGCGCCACGCCAGAAATCTATTCCGTCGACTCGCTTTCCCTGCACGCGCTTTTCACGCCCCATTGTCCCTGCGCCGCGCCACAGTAGCGACGCCGCGGAGCAAGCCGCATGCCTCTTCTGATACGAAATCGCGGCCATTCCGCCAAGACCGCGCTCCGCGCTTTTCAGGGAATTGCAGGCGACGCGCCGCCGCAGCCTTGCGTTGCCGCCTCAAACCATTACCTTGTCCAACACATCCTTCGCCTAAGTCAGCCGAGCCGCCGCGTTACATGACCTTTATCGAATCTCATCTCGCGCCCGCCGCGCGCAAAAGCGGACAGATCAAGCTGCACGGTCCCCAAGATTTCGAGGGCATGCGCGCCGCGGGCAAGTTGACGGCGGAGGCGCTCGACATGCTGGTCGAACACGTCCAGCCGGGCGTGACGACGCAGGCGCTTGACGATCTGGTTTTCGACTTCGCGATGGCGCATGACGCCTATCCCGCGCCGCTCGACTATCGCGGCTACCGCAAATCGATCTGCACCTCGATCAACCATGTCGTCTGCCATGGCGTGCCGGACAACAAGCCGCTGCGAGAAGGCGATATCGTCAATATCGACGTAACGCTTATCGTCAACGGCTGGCACGGCGACGCCAGCCGCATGTTCGCCGTCGGCGAAATTCCACGGCGGGCGCAACGACTGATCGACGTGACCTATGAGGCGCTTGAGCGGGGCGTCGCGGCCGTCAAGCCTGGCGCGACGACGGGCGACATCGGCGCGGCGATTCAGCACTATGCCGAAAGCGAGCGCTGTTCGGTGGTGCGCGATTTTTGCGGCCACGGGCTCGGGCGCGTATTCCACGATGAGCCCAATATTCTGCACTACGGTGCGAAGGGCGAGGGCGTCGAGTTGCGTCCGGGCATGTTCTTCACGATTGAGCCGATGATCAATCTCGGCCGTTCGCAGGTGAAAATATTGTCGGACGGCTGGACGGCCGTCACCCGCGACCGCTCGCTTTCCGCGCAATTTGAACATTCCATCGGCGTCACCGAGACGGGCGCGGAAGTGTTCACCAAATCGCCGGCGGGGCTCGACAATCCCTCTGCCGCGCGCGCCGACGCATGAAGAAGGCGGCTGACGCCGCATCCAGCGAAGGCCCAGGCCTGCGCGATTCTGCGCCCCACTATCATGGTCACCGCCAGCGTCTGCGCGAACGCTTCATGGATGCAGGCGAAGCGGCGCTTGCCGATTACGAAATGCTGGAGCTGCTGTTGTTTCGCGCCATCGCGCGGCGCGACGTGAAGCCGCTAGCCAAGGCCTTGATCGCCCGCTTTGGCTCCTTCGCCGAAACCGTCGCGGCGCGGCCGGAGAGGCTTCGCGAAATCGACGGTCTCAGCGAGGCGGCGATCGTCGAAATCAAGCTTGTCGAGGCCGCGGCGAAACGTCTTGCGCGCGGCGCCTTGCAACGGCGTCCGGTGCTCTCTTCATTCATGGAGGTGCTCGACTATTGCCGAACGGCGATGGCCTTCGCCGAGCGGGAAGAGTTTCGCATCCTGTTCCTCGACAAGCGCAACGCGCTGATCGCCGACGAGGTGCAGGGCGTCGGCACCATCGACCATACGCCGGTCTATCCGCGCGAAATCGTCAGACGCGCGCTGGAGCTTGGCGCGAGCGCGCTCATTCTGGCGCATAACCATCCCTCTGGGCCTATTTTGATCACGCACAATCACGCTACTACACATTGAATCAGCGATATTTTCTAGCTTGTCGAGCTCCCGGATACCATGGCATATTGGGGTCTGTTTTTGGGCAGATCAACAGCCCTTTTGACCCCAGTCGCCGGCCCCTATTACCGCTCTGGCGACCCCACTCGAAAGCCGACGGGAGAGCCCAGTGCCTAGCCTTACTGATGGAGAAATCCGCCGAGCGTTAAAGCAAGTGGAGCAGACCGGAAAACAGCTAAGCCTTGTCGATGGCGAAGGGCACGGGACGGGCCGTCTTGTCCTGGTCATGAAGCCTATGCCAACGCGCGTCACCGCTGACTGGATGGCGCAACAGTGGCGTGATCAGAAGCGCCTCAAGAAGAAGCTTGGGTCATATCCGTCGATGCCGCTTAGCAAGGCGCGCGAGGTCTTCAACCGAGATTTCGCGGACATGATTCAGAGAGGCCGGAGTATCAAGGTCGCTGGCGATACGCGCCCTGGCACGGTCGCGGATCTCTTCGAGGCGTATGTCCAGTACCTGAAGGAGGCCAGCAAGCCATCATGGAAGGAAGCCGAAAAAGGCCTCAACAAGATCGCCGACACGCTCGGCCGCAACCGTCAGGCCCGTGAGATTGAGCCTGACGAGGTTGCGGACGTGATTCGGCCGATTTACGAGCGTGGTGCTCGGGCCATGGCGGACCATGTTCGCAGCTACATCCGCTCCGCGTACAGTTGGGGCATGAAGTCAGAGCACGACTATCGAACGACCTCCCCCCGGCGCTTTCGCCTTGCTTACAATCCGGCGGCGGGTATCCCGACCGAGCCGAAGAACGTCGGCAACCGCTGGCTGGACGAAGAGGAGTTCCTTCAGCTCTATCGTTGGCTTGAATGCCCAGATACGCCCGTCCATCCACCTTATACCCGTGCAGTTCGCATCCTCATGCTGACCGGGCAACGCGTTGAGGAAATCGCTCGCCTGCATGTCGATCAATGGGATGCTCGCGAACGCATCATCGACTGGTCCAAGACGAAGAACGGCAAACCGCATGCCATTCCGGTTCCCCAGCTTGCTGTCGAACTCATCGAATCCATCAAACCCAACGCGCACGGCTGGTTCTTTCCGTCCGCTATGGACCCTTCGAAGCCGGTGAGCGCCGGAACGCTCTATAGCTTCATGTGGCGCCAGCGCGATCGTGGTGTGATCCCTTTTGTGACCAACCGGGACCTTCGGCGGACCTGGAAGACGTTGGCCGGCAAGGCCGGGGTGTCGAAGGAGATTCGAGACCGTCTCCAGAACCACACGCTCCAGGACGTCAGTTCAAAGAGCTATGATCGATGGAACTACTTGCCCGAAAAGCGTGCAGGCATGAAGAAGTGGAATACTTTCATGACAACCTTGCTAAGAGGCTGACTGAAAAAGTAGTTGAGTGATTTCAGGAGGTTGTGATTCCTTCGGATTTACGAGATTCGAGGGATGCACGATGGCCTGGACTGAAATCACCCGACGCAAGTATCGCCGCGACGGATTGCGTTACGCAAGTCATTTGACGGACGCGGAATGGGCGTTGATCGAGCCGCTGTTGCCGCCCGCTTCACCTCTTGGCCGTCCACGCGAAACAAAACTGCGCGCGGTGGTGAATGCGATCTTGTATATGGCTTCCACGGGCTGCCAGTGGCGGCAGTTGCCGAAGGAGTTTCCGCCCTATTCGACTGTGCAGAGCTATTTCTATGCCTGGTCGCGCTGCGGCGTGTTCGCGAACATCAATCACGCTTTGGTCATGGCGGCGCGCGAACAGGCCGGCCGCGAGGCAAGCCCGACGGCGGGCGTCATTGATAGCCAATCGGTGAAGACCACGGAAAGCGGCGGCCCGCGTGGGTTTGATGCTGGCA
>JALHNR010000266.1 GCA_022843525.1 Methylocystis sp.
CCCGCCAACGACCCCGTTTCCCGCCGTCGCACCTTCGCGATCATCTCGCATCCTGACGCCGGCAAGACGACGCTCACTGAAAAGCTGCTGCTGTTCGGCGGCGCGATTCAGCTTGCCGGCGCCGTCAAGGCCAAGCGCAACGCTCAGCAGACGCGTTCGGACTGGATGAGCATCGAGCGCGAGCGCGGAATCTCCGTCGTCACCTCGGTCATGACCTTCGAATACGGCGGTTGCGTCTTCAATCTTTTGGATACGCCGGGCCACGAGGACTTTTCGGAAGACACCTACCGCACGCTGTCCGCCGTCGACGCCGCGGTGATGGTGATCGACGCCGCCAAAGGCATCGAGGCGCGCACGCGCAAGCTCTTTGAAGTCTGCCGCCTGCGCGACATTCCGATCGTCACCTTCATCAACAAGCTCGACCGCGAAGCGCGCGATCCTTTCGATCTCATCGATGAAATCGAGAAGACGCTCGCGCTTGACGCGACGCCGATCACCTGGCCGATCGGTTCGGGCAGAAGCTTCGCCGGCACCTATCGTTTCGCCACGAAAACTGTGCGCCGGATCGATGAGGACGCCGAACTGCTGCAAACGAGCGGGCTTGATGATCCGCTGTTCGACACGCTTTTGCCGAGCGGCGCGGATGAATGGCGGGAGGAGGCGATGCTTGCCGAAGAAGGCAACAAGCCCTTCGATCTTTCGGCCTTCCGCGAGGGCCATCTGACGCCCGTCTTCTTCGGCAGCGCGCTGCGCAACTTTGGCGTTCGCGATCTGATCGACGCCATGGCCGAGTATGCGCCAAGCCCGCGCGCGCAGGAGGCCGACAAGCGCCTCGTCGAGGCGAAGGAGCCGAAGATGACCGGCTTCGTCTTCAAGATCCAGGCGAATATGGACCCCAACCATCGCGATCGCATCGCCTTCATGCGCGTCTGCTCGGGTCGGCTCACGCGCGGCATGAAGGCGAAACTCATTCGCACGGGCAAGAATATTCCGATCAACGCGCCGCAATTCTTTTTCGCGCGCGACCGCTCGATCGCCGACGAAGCATATGCCGGCGACGTCGTGGGTCTGCCCAATCACGGCCAACTGCGCATCGGCGACACGCTGACCGAGGGCGAGGAGATCGTCTTTCGCGGCGTGCCGAGCTTCGCGCCGGAAATTCTGCGCCGCATTCTGATCGGCGACGCCATGAAGGCGAAGAAGCTGCGTGAAGCCTTGCAGCAGCTTGCGGAAGAGGGCGTCGTGCAGGTTTTCACGCCACACGACGGCTCGGGCGCGATTGTCGGCGTCGTCGGCGCGCTGCAGCTCGACGTTCTGGCGACGCGGCTCGAGGGGGAATATGGATTGCAGACGCGCTATGAACAGCCGCGCTTTACCGTTTGCCGTTGGATCGCCTCGGACGAGCCGGCGAAGTTGAAGAGCTTCATCGATTCGAACGGCTCCAGCATCGCCGACGATCTCGACGGCGCCCCGGTGTTCATGAGTTCGTCGGCGTTCCAGCTCAATTATGACGCCGAACGCAATCCGGCGATCACATTCTCGGATGTGAAGGACTATCAGAAGCGGGCGGCGTAGGCCGCCAACAGCGGCGAAGAAAAACCGCTCACCTGCAGTAATCGATCGCGAAGACGTCGTTGGTGAAGGCGCCCGAATAAAGGATCTGCCTCGGAAGCGAAGTGATCAGCGTAATGTGCGCGTTCAGCAGCTTGCCATTGGCCTGAATGATGTATCCCCCGTTTTCTTTTGCAACGTCTTCGACGGCGTATGCGTCGGTTCGTCCATCGTCCACTATCGCGAGCGTCGAACTGATCGGGGAGTAGGCCACCGTATAGGGGGCTGCATAGAGATTGTCGCTATGGCGGCAGAGCAGCGTCAAAGGCTTCGCTTGCGCCGAATTTGCAAAAACCGAGGCGGTCGCAACCGCTAACAACGCCGCTGCAATGTTCACTTTGATCACCCATGTGTTGCTTGGGGCGAGTTGAAACATGCCTTGTTTGCGCGACGACGACAAGAACGCGGCGCCCGGCCGGCGCAAAGGGCTAGGCGCCCCTGATCAGCGCCAAGAACGCTCCGACGAGCGCCACGGTCGCGGCGAGAATGAGGACGTTTGCGGAGAACTCCAGAGCCTTTTGGGTCTCGGTCAGGACCGCGGAGAAATAATTGCTGTGCAGCAGAGCTGTCATGTTTGTTGTTCCCTAAGACGCACCGCGAGCGGACGGGAGCGATTGGTCAGATTTTAAACTCCGGCGAGTCCACGAAGACTTAAGCCCGCCAGCGTCTCAACGAGCCGCTCGAGCGCGTCTTCGTCGAATTTGAGCGAGAAGGGCGGCTGCGCCAGCCGCTCCGCGTCTCGCACGAAGAACATCGGCTGTTGGGCGAGCCATAGCATCGCGAATGTGACGGTCTCCGCAGAGGCGTCCTGCGACAGAAAGCGCCGTACGACCCGTTCCGCCAAACGGAAGATGCGGGGCGGCGAATGCGCGATGAAGGCGCTGAAGACTTCGCTCGGCTGCACGCTTTCCCAGGCGAAGATGCGCAGAAAGCGGCTGACGCGATCGCGCTTGACGAGCGGCAGCAGAAACTGATGCAGATAGCGCCGGAGCGCGTCTTCGGGCGAAAGCGCGTCGAGCTCTTCGGGGTCCAAGAACGCATTCTCTTCGAAGGCCCGCGTCGCAGCCATCAGCACTTCGCGATAAAGTCCGTCCTTGCCGCCGAAGTGGTAATTGACGGCCGCTTGGTTGGCCATCGCCCTTTGGGTGATGAGCCGCACGGAGCCGCCGCCATATCCATATTCCGCGAAGACCGACGTGGCCGCTTTGATGAGCGCGGCGCGCGTCGTCTCTGTCGAGCGAGACGCGACGCGCGCCTGATCCAGATTATCCAAAGCGGGCATCCTCAAAAAGGATATGCGTTGACGAGGCTCGACACTGCGCCGCCAAGCGAGGTTGCGCTATTCCAGGCCTTGCGGCCGAGCGGAGCCAGTTTGGATGAGAGCCCTGTCGGGTCGAGCTTGGCCAACAAACTCCGTTCCTGTTGCTCCGCATTCTCGCCCATTGTCTGGGGAGAGGCGGGCGGCTCGGCGTTGACAGTCGGAAGCGCCGGCGGCGTCGACTCGACAGGGTTTCTCTTTTCCGGAGACGGCCTGCGCAAGGCGACGACTTTCGTCGGCCTGACAGGGATCGTCTCCGTCTGTTCAGCGGCGGCTTCGTTCGACCACTCCGAGTTCGACCAATCCGAGATGCGCTCCTGCGGATAGACCGCGAACAGCGCCGCAGCTGGCGAAGCGCTTTTCAACTCCAAGGATGGGCGCTCCGTCTCCGCGGACTCGATCCGGTCGATGATTTTGCCGCTCACCGGGTCGATCGTGAAAGCGATTTCCTTCAGCGCTTCGCCATTCTTCCATTGTGGAGGCAGGAAAGCGATGAGCCAAGTCGCGACGAAACAGACCGCAGCGTCGATAAGCAGCCTGCGGGATTTGGCGCCAAGCGCGGAAAATTTTGTTTTCAGATGATCGCCCATCGCGAACCTCCGTTTCAAACGACTGATTGAAATTCAAACGCTCGTTTGAAGCGAAAATAGGGCGACGCGGTGACGCGGTGTTTCTGGCTATTTGGGCGAGCGCAACATGCGTCATTTTGGCGCTTTGAGGAAACGGAGACGCTGGCGTGCGCCCGACGCAAAAGCCTCCCCAAACAAAATGTGGCGAAGAAGCCAGAGCGAGACTTGGCTCGGCCGCAGACCGCGACGACGGCCGCTCTTCCCGTCGCGGCTTCGCCGTGATAAGCGACGCGTCTCACGATGCGCGTCCTAGGGACCGGCTTCGCCGATTAAGACCGGGAGCCGGTTTTTGTTTTCGTTCAGCGCCGTTAGGCATAGAGGTCCATTCCAATGAGCCAATCCGGTTTCTTCACCGCCTCCCTCAGCGCTTCCGATCCGGAAATCGCGAAGGCGATCGAACTCGAACTCGGCCGCCAGAGGCACGAGATCGAACTGATCGCGTCGGAGAACATTGTCTCAAAGGCGGTGTTGGAGGCCCAGGGCTCGGTTCTCACCAACAAATACGCCGAGGGCTATCCCGGAAAGCGCTATTACGGCGGCTGCCAATTCGTCGACATCGCGGAAAATCTCGCGATCGACCGCGCCAAGAAGCTGTTTGACTGCGGTTTCGCCAATGTGCAGCCCAACTCCGGCTCGCAGGCCAATCAGGCGGTGTTCCTCGCGCTTCTTCAGCCGGGCGATGTCTTCATGGGGCTGGATCTCGCCGCCGGCGGTCATCTGACGCATGGGTCGCCGGTCAATGTCTCCGGCCGCTGGTTCAAGCCGGTGAGCTATACGGTGCGCAAGGACGATCAGCGCATCGACATGGAGCAGGTCGCCGCGCTCGCCAAGGAGCATAAGCCGAAGCTCATCATCGCGGGCGGCTCCGGCTATTCCCGCATCTGGGACTTCGAAGGCTTCCGCAAGATCGCCGACAGCGTCGGCGCCTATTTCATGGTGGACATGGCGCATTTCGCCGGTCTGGTCGCCGCGGGACTTCATCCCTCGCCGCTGCCGCATGCGCATGTCGTCACCACCACCACGCATAAGACGCTGCGCGGTCCGCGCGGCGGCATGGTGCTGACGAACGACGAGGCCATCGCCAAGAAGATCAACTCGGCGGTGTTTCCCGGCCTGCAGGGCGGTCCGCTGATGCATGTCATCGCCGGAAAGGCCGTGGCGTTCGGCGAGGCGCTGACCCCGCAGTTCAAGACCTATCAGCAGCAGGTCAAGGACAATGCGCAAATGCTCGCGCAGACGCTCGTCGACGCGGGTCTTGCGATCGTCTCGGGCGGCACCGACAACCATCTGATGCTCGTCGATCTGCGTCCCAAGAAGATCACCGGCAAGGCGGCGGAAGCCGCGCTTGGCCGCGCGCACATCACCTGCAACAAGAACGGCATTCCCTTCGATCCGGAAAAGCCCTTCGTCACCTCCGGCATTCGTCTCGGCTCGCCGGCGGCGACCTCGCGCGGCTTCGGCCAGAACGAGTTCAAACAGGTTGGGCAGATGATCGTCGAGGTGCTCGACGGCCTCTCCTCGAAGGGCGAAGAGGGCAACGCCGCGACGGAAGCCGCGGTGAAGGAAAAGGTTCACGCGCTGACCGCGAAGTTCCCGATCTACTAGTAATCGGCTCCCTTCTCTCGTTCGCGGGAGAAGGGAGCCCCCGACCCCGCGCCGCGGGGCCGCCTCTCCGAGCGAGAGGAAAAGGCGCCCGACATGCGCTGTCCCTATTGCGGTTCCGTCGACACGCAGGTGAAGGACTCCCGTCCTGCGGAGGATTCATCCTGCATAAGGCGGCGCCGCGTCTGTCCGACTTGCGGCGGCCGTTTCACGACATTTGAACGCGTGCAGCTGCGCGAGATCATCGTCGTGAAGAAGTCGGGTCGCCGTGCGCCGTTCAATCGCGACAAGCTGATGCGATCGGTAGAGATCGCCTTGCGCAAGCGTCCGGTCGAAGCGGAACGCGTCGAGCAGATGATTTCCGGAATCGTTCGTCAGCTCGAAAGCCTCGGCGAAGTCGAGGTCGAAAGTCAGCGGATCGGCGAACTGGTCATCGAAGGCCTGCGTTCGCTCGACCCCGTCGCCTATGTGCGTTTCGCCTCGGTGTATCGCGACTTCCGCGAAGTTCGCGACTTCTCCGCGGTGATCGACGAATTGGAGAGCGGCGGCGACGGCGCGGCTTTTGCACCGGACGCCGACGACCCAGAGAACGCATGACGATCCACGAAGCCTTTCCGCAGACCGCGACCGACGACGCCTATATGGCGGCGGCGCTTGCGCTCGGCCGGCGCAATTTGGGCCGCACCGCGCCAAATCCCGCGGTGGGCGCGTTGCTCGTGCGCGATGGCGTCGTTATCGCCCGCGGCTGGACCGCGCCGGGCGGGCGCCCGCATGCGGAGGCGATCGCCATGGCTGCGGCGGGCGAGGCGGCGCGCGGCGCAACGCTTTACGTCACTTTGGAGCCCTGCGCGCATCATGGGGCGACGCCCCCTTGCGTCAACTCGATCATCGCCGGCGGCGTCGCGCGCGTCGTCACCGCCCTCGAGGACCCAGATCCCCGTGTGTCGGGCGACGGCTTCGCCCGATTGCGCGAAGCGGGAATTGAGGTGCTGGTCGGTCCTGGCGCCGCCGCCGCGCGCGCCGATCATCTCGGGCACATTTTGCGCGTCACCCGTCGCCGCCCGATGATTACGCTCAAGCTGGCCAGGACGGCGGACGGCTACGCCGCGGGCGCGGCGCATGATCCGCGCCTGCACATCACCGGACCGATCGCTGACGCCTTCACGCATGTGCAGCGATCGCTCCACGACGCAATCATGATCGGCGGCGGCACGGCGCGCGAAGACGATCCGCTGATGACCGTGCGCCTGCCGGGGATGCAACAATATAAGCCGCTCCGCGTCGTGCTCGACGAGAAGCTATCGCTGTCGCCGCGTTCGCGCCTGGCGTCGACGGCGCGTG
>JALHNR010000267.1 GCA_022843525.1 Methylocystis sp.
CGAATGGCGGCTCGGAGCTCGCGGAGGTCAGCGTCAACATCTACGCAGCGCGGGGCGGTTTCCTGGAGCGGGTCGAAGCGCGCCATGCGCGACTCGAGCCCGGGGTCTGGGTGCTCGAAAACGCGCAGGTCAGCCTGCCTGGAGAGCCGGCGCGCAGCGTCGGCTCCTACATGCTCGCCACCGATCTGACGCCCGAGCAGGTGGCCGCGGCGACGACGCCGCCGCAAGGCACGCCGTTCTGGTCGCTGCCGGAAATGACGGCGCGCACCGCCGAAGCGGGTCTCGACGCGACCGGCTATCGGCTGCAGTTTCAGTCGCTTCTCGCGCGACCGCTGCTGCTCGTCGCGATGGTCCTCGTCGCCGCTTCCTTTTCATTAAGATTCTTTCGATTTGGCGGGGTCGCAAAAACCCTTTCGGGTGGCGTGGCCGCAGGCTTCATGCTTTACATCGTTACTAAAGTCCTCTCGGATCTCGGCGGCGCAGGCATGATCAGCCCTGTTGTGGCCGCATGGTCGCCTGCGCTGGTCGGGAGCATGTTGGGCACGGTCATTTTGCTCTATTCGGAGGACGGCTGATGGCGCTCACCAGCTCCTCCCGGCGCCTATCCATTCTTGCGGGCGCGCTCGCGCTCGCTGAGGCGGCTTTCGCCACTCACACCGCCGCTGCGGCGCCGCCGGCTGCGGGCGCCGACGCGCGCATGGTCGTCGAGGCCAAGGAGCTCGTCTACGACGAGAAAAAGAACACCGTCACGGCGCGCGGGGCCGTCCAGATCTATTACAAGGGCCGGCTGCTCGAAGCCGACCGCGTCACCTATGACCGGAACACGTCGCGCGTGTTCGCCGAGGGCCACGCCACGCTGACCGAAACCGACGGCTCCATCGCCAGGGCCGAGCGTTTCGACTTCACGGACGATTTCAAGAACGGGTTCATCGAGAGCCTGCAGGTCGACACCGTCAACAATACGCATTTCACCTCGCCACGCGCCGAGCGGACCGGCGAGACGACGACCTTCGAAATGGGCACCTATACCGCCTGCGAGGCCTGTCGAAACGATCCGGCAAAGCCGCGCACATGGTCGATTCACGCCAAACGGATCATTCACGACAACGTCGAGAAGATGATCTATTACGAGGATGCGTCCTTCGAACTTCTTGGCGTGCCTGTCGCCTATGTGCCGTTCTGGTCGTCGGCGGATCCGTCGGTGAAGCGCAAGTCCGGTTTTCTGTCGCCGGTTTTCATCTATCGCCAGCAGCTCGGCGCCGGTGTGGGCGTGCCCTACTTCTGGGCGATTGCGCCGGATTACGACCTGACCGTAACGCCAATCTATTTTTCCCGGCAGGGTCCGTTCGTCACGGCCGAATTCCGTCAGCGCTTTGAGAATGGCGGCTATACGATCCGCGGTCAGGGCACGCATGTGGGAGACACGGGCGCCTTCGCGCAAGCCCCGCTCGGCGCGGGCAACAAGCAGTGGCGCGGCGCCATCCAGTCTTTCGGCGAATTCTGGCTCAATGACCGTTGGCGCGCTGGCTGGGACATTACGGCGCTGTCCGATCGCTACTTCCTGCAGGACTACCAGCAGTACAACTATCTCCTGCAGAACTATTTCTTCCGCGAAGCGTCATCGACGATCTATCTGACCGGCCAAGGACCGCGCAGCTATTTCGACATGCGCGGCTACTATTTCCAGCTGCTGTCGCCCAATGACGTGCAGGCGCAGCAGCCGGTCGTCCATCCGGTGATCGACTATAACCGCGTCTTCGACATCGATCCTGCGGCGACGGCAGGCGTCGGCGGACAGGTTGAACTCGACGCCAATGTGACGAGCACTTCCGCCAACGTCGCGAACTTCGAGTCCATACAGCCGCGAACGCTCGACCGCATCTACAGCCTGTACAACGTTTGCCAGATTTACGGGCGGGCGCCCGACCCGGCGCAGAGCGGCTGTCTGTTGCGCGGCGTCGGCGGCGATTACCAGCACGCGACGGTCAGCGGCGCCTGGAAGCGCAAAATCATCGATCCGGTCGGCGGCGTGTGGACCCCGTTCGCGTTCGCGCGTTTCGTGGGAAGCTATCTCGATTACGACCGGCAAGGCTTGTTCCCGATCTATAACCAGAGTCTGTCGCCGATCCCCAACGCCGCGCAGGGGCAATTCTTCAACGGCGCCGACAACCGCTTCCGCGGCCAGGCGCTCCCAGGCTTCGGCGCCGAATGGCGCTACCCGATCCTCGCCAGAAGCTTTATCGGCGACATCGTCTTCGAACCGATCGCGCAGGTCATCGCCCGTCCCAACGAGACTTCAATTCCATCGCTGGTGAACATCGACGCGCAAAGCCTCGTTTTCGACGATTCAACGCTGTTCGAGTGGAGCAAGTTCTCCGGCTACGACCGGTTCGAGACCGGCACGCGCCTCAACTATGGCGGCCAGGCCACCCTGTCGTTGTCCAATGGCGGCTTCATCAACGCGATGATTGGCCAGTCGCGCCAGATCGCCGGCGCCAACTCCTATGCGCAGGCGGACGCGGCGAACGTCGGCCTCGATTCCGGCCTCAACTCGCGCGCGTCGGACATCGTCGGGCGCTTCGCCTTTGCGCCGTCGTCCCTCCTCAGCCTCGTCGCCAAGGGCCGCTTCGATAAGGGCAACTTGCGCGCGCGCCGGCTCGACGTGTTCGCGACAATGAATCTGGATCCGATCTCGCTCCAGCTTCAATACGCAAATTACGCCTCACAGCCGGCGATCGGCTTTGACGTGCGTCGTCAGGGACTCTCCGCGACCGGTAAATACGACATCACCAAAAACTATTTCCTGATGGGCACCGTCACCTTCGATATGAGCCGCTACCTCTATAACTCGCTCACCAATCCAACGACCTCCTACTATGGGACGACGCTTACGGGCTCAAATCTCACCGGCACGGCGCCCCTATTCTCGGTCGCAACGCTCGGCGGCGGAATCGGGTATCAGGACGAATGCACGACGCTGTCGATCAATTACTCGCAGATCTATCAGCCGCAGTCCTACACGGGCCTGCCGGCGCGCAATCAGACCGTGATGGTCACGCTCCAGCTACGCACCCTGGGCGAGGCAAAGTTCAATTACGGCGTCGGTTCGGTGCTGGTGAACGATGGCGTGGGGACCGCCGCCGCCCTGCCCCGCTGAGCTGTTCCAGATAATTGTTCTATCCTCCGTCGGGAGGACGCCCGCCGCCCCCTGTGCTAAAAGCGCGGCGACGAAGGGGCTTCGACACGAATGCGCTGTCGCGCAAAGGAGAATGCAATGGGCTTTTTTATCTCGCTCGCCGCCGGCGCATGTCTCGCTCTAGGCGCGGCCACGCCGCTCTTCGCCGAGGAGCTTTCAGGCAAGCAGAAGGTTGAGATCGAGAAGGTCGTGCACGACTATCTCATTGCGAACCCGGAAGTGGTCCGGGAAGCAATTGACGAGCTTGGAAAGCGCGAGAAAGTCGCCGAGGCCGCCACACGCGAAAAGGCCGTCGGCCAGCACGGTGATAAAATCGTGAACTCGCCCAACCAGGCCGTCGTGGGCAATCCGAGCGGCGACGTCACGCTCGTCGAATTCTTCGACTATAATTGCGGCTACTGCAAGCAGGCGATGGCGTCGGTGGGCAAGCTGATCGAGGCGGACCCCAAATTGCGGGTGGTGCTCAAAGACTTCCCCATTCTCGGCCCCGACTCCGTCGAGGCGGCGCAGGTCGCGACCGCTGCGCGCATGCAGCTCGACAGCCAGAAGTTCTGGGATTTCCATCGCAAGCTGCTCTCGACTCGCGGCCACATCGGCAAGCAGCAGGCGCTGGCGGCGGCGAAGGACGTCGGCGCCGACATGCCCCGTCTCGAGAAGGACATGTCGAGCGCGGAGACAAAGGCCGCACTGAAGGAAGTCGCGACGCTGGCCGATGAGCTGCGGTTCGATGGAACGCCCGCCTGGGTGATCGGCAAAGAGGCGATCGTCGGCGGCGTGCCCTACGCGCAACTGAAGGCCAAAATCGAAAACGTGCGCAAATGCGGCAAGACCGTCTGCTAGCGCGGCGACGGGCTTTCTTTGCGGCGACAACACGGCTAAGACAGACAGCCTGCCGCCTGTGAGATTTTTCGGGGAACGTTTTCGGAAGCGCTATGTCAGCCGTCCATGTGCTTAACGGTCCCAATCTCAATCTTCTCGGCAGGCGCGAGCCCGCGATATATGGAACGGCGTCGCTCGACGATATCCGCGCGACGCTGGAGAAGCGTTGCGCCGAACGCGGCGTGTCGCTGGTTTTCCGGCAGTCCAACCACGAAGGCGATCTCGTCGACTGGATCCATGAAGCCGGCGGCGCGGGCGCGCCTGTCATTTTGAACGCTGGCGCGCTGACGCACACATCGATCGCGCTCTATGATGCGATCAAGGGCGCGGAAGCTGTGGTCATCGAAGTGCATCTGTCCAACGTGCACGCACGCGAAAGCTTTCGGAGCCATTCCTACATTTCGCCCGCGGCGCGCGGCGTGATCGCGGGCTTCGGCCCGCTCTCGTACGTTCTTGCCCTTGACGCTGTCTTTGAAAACGAACTGAGAAAGAGCTGAGACACTTATGGCGCGCAAAGCTCAACCGCCTCGCACCACTTCCTCCCGCAAACCCGCGTCGGTCGCCGCGCTCGCGCCGGCCATCGACGCGGATCTGCTGCGCACGATTGCGGAACTCGTCGCAAACAGCAATTTGACCGAATTTGAGGTGGAGAAGGGCGATTTGCGTATCCGCGCGGCGCGCGCGCCTGCCGCAGCAATCGCGAGCCTCGGCGCCGCGCCGCCGGTCCAGCCCCTGCCGCCCTTGGCAAAGCCGGTCACGTCCCCGGCTCCCGTCACGGAGCCCCCCGAATACCCGGACGCGGTAAAGTCGCCGATGGTGGGAACCGCCTATCTTCGACCCAATCCCGACGCGAAGCCCTTCGTCGAGATCGGCGCGCGCGTTTCGCTCGGCGATAAGCTCCTGCTGATCGAAGCCATGAAGACCTTCAACGATATCGTCGCCACCAAATCCGGCGTTGTGACGGCCATACTGGTCGAGGACGGCCAACCTGTGGAATACGGCGAACCTCTCCTCGTGATCGAGTAGGCGGCGGTAAGAGATGTTCGACAAGATCCTTATCGCCAACCGCGGCGAAATCGCGCTGCGCATCCTGCGCGCGGCCAAGGAATTAGGCGTCGCGACGGTCGCCGTGCATTCGACCGCCGACGCCGACGCCATGCATGTCAAACTCGCCGACGAATCCGTCTGCATAGGGCCGGCGGCCGCCCGCGATTCCTATCTCAATATTCCCGCCCTGCTCTCCGCCTGCGAGATCACCGGCGCGGACGCCGTGCATCCGGGCTACGGTTTCCTTTCGGAGAACGCGCGCTTCGCGGAGATTCTCGAAGAGCACAACATCACCTTCATCGGCCCGAAATCCGAGCACATCCGCCTGATGGGCGACAAGATCGAAGCCAAGGCGACGGCAAGAAAGCTCGGCATTCCCTGCGTGCCCGGGTCCGACGGGCCGATCCTGAGCGAAAAGGAAGCTCTCAAGATCGCCGAAAGGATCGGCTTTCCCGTTTTGGTGAAGGCGGCGTCCGGCGGCGGCGGCCGCGGCATGAAGGTCGCGCGCGACGCGCATGACCTTCCCATCGCGATCGCCACCGCGCGCACCGAGGCAAAGGCCGCGTTCGGCGACGATACGGTCTACATCGAGAAATTTCTCGAAAAGCCGCGCCATATCGAGTTTCAGATTTTCGGCGACGGCAAGGGCCAGGCGGTTCACCTCGGCGAGCGCGACTGTTCGCTCCAGCGCCGTCACCAGAAGATCTGGGAGGAAAGCCCCTCGCCCGCGCTCAATGACGCGCAGCGTTCGGAGATCGGCGAGATCTGCTCGCGCGCCATGCGGGACATGCAATACGCCGGCGCCGGCACAATCGAGTTTCTCTACGAAAACGGTGAATTCTATTTCATCGAGATGAATACGCGCATTCAGGTCGAGCATCCGGTGACGGAGGCGATCACCGGCGTCGATCTCGTCTGTGAACAGATCCGCGTGGCGGCAGGCTCGCCGCTCTCCCTGCGACAGGAAGACATGTGGTTCTACGGCCACGCCATCGAATGTCGCGTAAACGCCGAGCACCCCACGAGCTTCAGGCCCTCGCCCGGCCGCATCGCTTATTACCATCCGCCCGGCGGCGTCGGGGTTCGCGTCGATTCAGCGGTCTATCAGGGCTATACGATCCCCTCCAACTACGACTCGCTCATCGGAAAACTGATCGTTCACGGGCGCAACCGAACGGAAGCGCTGATGCGACTGCGTCGCGCGCTCGACGAATTTATCGTTGACGGCATCGATACGACGCTTCCGCTGTTTCGCACGCTGGTGCGCAACGCCGACGTTCAGAACGGAATTTACGACATTCATTGGTTGGAGCATTTCTTGGCGACGGGCGGCATCGAGCCCGATTTTTAAGAGCGACGGTGCAAGAAGATGAATCGAT
>JALHNR010000268.1 GCA_022843525.1 Methylocystis sp.
TGGATTTGTTGAGAACTAAACAGCCCTGGGGCCAGGAACCAGATTGGCTTGCCGAACGCGATCCCCTTCGAATGGTTGGAACTCGAAACCGATAAGGTAAAAAAAGAAAATACAATCGATGGCAAGAGTTTGAAGAGTAATTTATTACTGCTATGGATCGACGAAAACGTGCTTGGAGATGATCAAAAACCTCTAGAAAAGCTTCTGGAGATGCGCAATTCGCTTTGCGCTTTCAATACGGATATGAACTGCGAGAGTTACGAGTATCAGGTCATTGGCCCATATTCGTCGAAGATTCTTAAGTATCTTGCTGGTGAGATAAATGACTGCCATACGGCACAATGCAAGACACAATTTTATTCTTACGGCACCACTGTCGGCGAAACGGATTTACCGCGAGTGCCGCAAAATATCCTTAGGGCGATTGGATCAGATGACGCTCTTGCGGACGCAATCGTCAAGGAATTGGAACTCAGAGGCATCAAGCCCGCTGCAAACAACAAGCCTCATATCGCCCTAGTGTCTGATCGAGATACGCTCTACGGCAGGCGAGTCACTGACGCCTTTGAACGGAAGCTTGCGACGGGATTCAGCCCTGTAAAGCTAACCTATATTCGCGGAGTGGATGGAACATTATCGTCTATGAGCGCAGAGGTGAAGAAGTCGTCGGCAAACAGCGAGCAAAGCGGCAACGACAAGCATCTCATTAAGACGCAAGAGGACTTAAAGACGCTTGAACATGCGTTCGGACAGGATCAGTTTGATTATCTGCGCCGGCTTGCGGCGAACCTGAAAGACAAAGACGATGAACTCAGGCGTGGAGAAGAGCGGCGCCTAAGCGCAATCGGCGTTCTTGGGAACGATGTATTCGATAAGCTGCTCGCGATGCGCGCTTTGAAGCCGCTATTTCCGGAGGCAGTCTTTTTTACGACGGATTACGACGCCGCGCTCGCGGGGCGGGAAGAACTCAAATGGACGCGCAATCTCATCATAGCGTCGAGTTATGGGCCAACGGTTTCAAATGATTTACAGGGGGACATTCCTCCATTTCGATCAACGTATCAAACTGCGGCGTTCTTAGCGACGCTAGCGGCGGTTCAGGACGGGAAGTCAGAGGCGGCGAGCGTGCTGAAAACCAGAATTGAGAAAGGCTTGAGATCCCCACGGATCTTTGAAATTGACAGGCGAGGAGGGTTCCTTTCACTCCCTACACAGAGCGACTCTAGTGGAATCCATCCAAGTATTTCAAGCATATACTCGCCACTTTCAAATAGTGAGCAAGTTAGCTTTGCAGTAGTAATCCTTGCTGTTGCTATCGTTTTTCTTTCATTTTACTGGAACGGATTGCTGCTTCCCTTTCTAAAAACCACTTGGCTGGGGCTAGCGGTGGTCATGTTGCTCGCGGCGATCGTCGTTTTCTGGTGGAATTCTCTCGCAGACTGGGCGACTGCGCATGGGCAGGGTGAACCCATAGCGTGGGCCCAGGGTGTCAGTATGTGGCCGTCTGTCGCCCTGCGCGCAATTGCTGGTCTGATGGCAGTGGTTTTGACCAACGACGCCTGGAAGGAACTAAGCGCCAACATAGAGGACATTGAGAAAAGGCGACTCAAGATCGACGCCAATGGCGCTTCCAAGGCGCCTCGATTCAGGATTGAGACGGGGCGGGGCGAGCAAGGTGCTTTGCGCCGGTTTCTAGAGGCGTTTTCCTATCGATTGATTGATGAGGAGGCTGAAAACGACAAGGACAAAGACGTATTTGTTAATGATGTTTGGAAAACATACATCGCCAAGGAACGGCTGAAACTCGTTGCGGTGCGCGTTTCGTTTTATGTCGTCATGATGTTGGTTTTATTTTTTTCTCTCGTATCGGCGTACGGATGGCCAAATACTCCTTGGAGAGGGCAGCACGGTGCAACGATTTACTATGCAGTTACCGTACCTGCTGTGTTGACGCTGTTGATTCTGGTATTCCTTGTCTTTGATTCGACGCTGCTATGCTTGCGGTTCGTTGAGGTGTTACGAAGGCACAGAACCCATTGGCCTGACAACACTCATCTGAAATTTAGAAAAAAACTTAATGTTGAACATCCTTTGCTCGACGATTGGATCGATCTTCGCTTTATCGCACTCCGTACGCGCTGTATCAGCAAATTGATTTACTACCCCTTTGCCATCTTCGCGCTCATGATCATGTCGCGCAGTACCGCCTTCGCGGAATTTGCGGTCAGTCCGCCGGTGGTCGTCACTCAGTTTGTTGGCTTCGTTGCGCTTTTTGGTTGCGCCATGGCGCTATGCTTTAGCGCGGAGAAAGCGCGCAAGACCACGATGACGCGATTGATGGAGGGAATTGCCGCCGCGAAAGCGAGTTCGGGCGAAGATCAGTCCAAAAGCGGAAATGAGGGTAGTGGAAGAGATTCAGCAGCTTCGATCGTTGGTGACTCGGCGCCCCGCGCAAGCGCTGATCAGCTTGAGAGTCTCCTCAAGCTCGTTGACGGATTACGCGAAGGCTCATTCGTGCCGCTTTCGCAGCAACCGCCTATTCGCGCGCTGCTGTTGCCGATCGGCGGTCTCGGCTGGACGGCGCTGCTCGACTACCGGCTCCTGCCGGGCCTGTAGCGGGGCAGGCTTGCGGGGAGGGGCCCGCTAAGGATTGCCGCGACGGGGCAGGGAGGCTAGACAGGGCGGAACCTCATCCGCTGGAAGCCGGTCATGTCCTACGCTATGGTCAAACTTCTTCTCACGATCATCGATATTTACTGGTGGATTCTGCTTGCCACGGTGGTCGTGTCCTGGCTTACGGCCTTCGACGTCATCAACATGCGCTCGAATGTCGCCTATTCGATCTGGAAATGGCTGAACGCCATGACCGAGCCGCTGCTGGGACCGATCCGCTCGGTGCTGCCCAGCGTCGGCGGATTAGATATCTCGCCGCTCATCCTGCTGCTGCTCATGCAGTTCCTGCGCGATCTCATCGCCAACAGCGCCGGCGCCTACGCGCTTGGGTGAAGGAGGCGCGGAGAAAGCATCCTCCGCCTGGGCGATCGAATCGGGAGGCGTCGCCGTTTACGTGCGGCTGACGCCGAAAGGCGGACGCGACGCCGTCGAAGGCGTGGAGACTCTCGCCGACGGCCGCAGCGTCCTGAAGGCGCGGGTGCGCGCCGCGCCGGAGAACGGCCGGGCGAACACGGCGCTGATCGAGCTGATCGCCTCGACGCTAAGAACCCCTAAAAGCGCGGTTTCGATCCGCGCCGGCGCGACCAGCCGCGTCAAAACTGTTTTCGTTGCGGGCGCGCCCGCGCTTTATCTCGATGCGCTGGCGAAGCTGGCGCCAACAAACGGTTAGGACATGAGCAAGTCGAAGATCAATGTCGGTAATTTTTTCGAAGACTTTAAAATCGGCCAGGTCATTCGCCACGCGGCGCCGCGGACGGTCACGGTCGGCGAGGTCGCGCTGTATACGGCGCTGTATTTGCCGCGCTTCGCCGTGCAGTCCTCGACCGCCTTTGCGCAGGCGATCGGCTATGAGCGCGCGCCGATCGACGATCTGCTCGTCTTTCATCTCGTGCTCGGCAAGACCGTGCCCGACGTCTCGCTCAACGCCATCGCCAACCTCGGCTACGCCGATTTCAAATTTCTGATCCCCGTTTATCCGGGCGACACGCTGTCGGCGACCTCGGAAGTCATCGGTCTTAAAGAGAATTCCAACAAGGAGACCGGCGTCGTCTATGTGCGCACGACAGGCGCCAATCAGCGCGGCGAGACCGTGCTGAGCTATGCGCGCTGGGTAATGGTGAAAAAGCGCGACAGGGACGCCCCCGTGGGACCGGAGATCGTGCCCGATCTGCCGAAGTCCGTCGCTCCTTCCGAACTTGGCAAGGCGGCGCCGGCGATCAATGTCGCCGCCTATGACAAGGCGCTCGCCGGCTCCCGCTATTTTTGGGGGGACTACGAACAGGGCGAGAAAATCGACCATATCGACGGCATGACGGTCGAGGAGGCGGAGCACCAACTCGCGACCCGGCTCTACCAGAACAACTCAAAAGTTCATTTCAATCAATACTATGAAGCGCAGGGCCGTTTCGGCAAGCGCATCATCTACGGCGGCCATGTGATTTCCCTCGCCCGGGCGCTGTCCTTCAACGGCCTGGAGAACGTCTTCCATATCTCGGCCGTGAACGGCGGACGCCACGTCAATCCGCTGTTTGCGGGGGGCACGGTCTTCGCCTGGTCGGAGGTTCTGGAGAAGGCGGAGATCCCCGGGCGCCAGGATATCGGCGCGTTGCGCCTGCGGCTCGTCGCAACCAAGGACAAGCCCTGCGCCGATTTTCCGCTCCATGGCGCCGACGGCAAGCCCGATCCGGCGGTGCTGCTTGATCTTGATTATTGGGGCGTGCTGCCGCGATGAATCAGCTATGATCGCGGTCGTATCAGGGACGTTGGGGAGATTGGTCGAATGAACAGAACTTTGCTTGTTGCGCTCTCATTCTGCATGGCCATTGCGGTCGCCCATCCCGTCCGCGCGGAAACCGCCGCGCCGGACAGCAAGGTCGTCGTGCCTATGGAAGCGTTGCCGCGTTATGGCTCGCTGGTTTCCGCTTGGTACAAAAAGCCGGTCTACGACTTGAACGATAAGAAGGTCGGCGTGATTACCGACATGCTGTTTTCAGGTGGCGAGATCAACGCCGTCATGCTCGACGTCGGCGGCTTTCTCGGCATCGGCGCGAAGCACGTCGCCATTCCGGCCAACGACATCACCGTCACAGAAAAGAACAACAAGACTTGGCTGACCATCAATACGACGAAGGACATCGTGAAAAAGGCGACCGGCTACAAATATGATGCGGCCGAACACGCCTGGAAGGTGAAGTAGCAAGGGCGCCGCGTCGTGAGAATTTCACGCAGCGCGCAGTCCGGCTGCCGCTAATTCCAAAAAGGATCTTTCTATGCTGAAACGCGTCCTCGTCACCGTCTCGCTCGGTCTTGCTGCTTTTGCGCCGCTGCCGGCCGGCGCCCAGAATGCCCAAACCGAAACCGTTGTGGTCGTGCCGCTCGAAAGGCTGCCGGTCTATGGTTCGGTGGTCTCCGCCTGGTACAAGCAGCCGGTCTATGATCCCAATGAAAAGAAGCTCGGCTCGATTGCGGACATGCTGTTTTCCGCCGACGGCTCCATAAACGCCGTGATGTTGAACGTCGGCGGTTTTCTCGGCCTTGGGGTCAAGCATATTGCGATTCCCGTCTCCGCGATCACCATCACTCAGAAAAACAGCAAGAGCTGGCTGACGCTCAATACGACGAAGGAGCTGCTGAAGAAGGCTCTCGCGTATAAGTTCGACAAAGCCACCGGTCTGTGGGACCCGATTTGATCGGCTGAACTGTTCCAGACGCGCGGGGGCCTGTCCTCCTGTTGGATATCTGCCGCGAAGCTTGGAACATCGATCTTCGATGCTTGTTCTAGGCACACACACGAACGCCGTTCGTTGTGGCGCTAAATCATGCACGGAGATAACCATGCTCAAGTCCTACCTCCTCGCGGGAGCGCTCGTCGTCACGATGTCAGGCGCGGTCCTGGCTCAGCAAATGAATCGCCCGACCGGCGGGATGGACCGCTCCACGACGGGACCGGAACGTTCCACTGACGGGACCCTGAGAGGGCCGGGCGCCGGCAGTATGGACCAGTCCACCACGGGCGTGACGGGAACGAAGCCGCAGTTCTTGACCACGCTTCCGCAGAACGCCCTGCTCGTTTCGAACATTCACAATCAAAACGTCTACGACCCTCAGGAAAATAAGCTCGGCGAAGTCAAGGATCTTGTTCTGGATCGCGGCGGCAAGGTCAGCGCGGCGATCATTTCGGTCGGCGGCTTTCTCGGCATGGGCGAGAAGGACGTCGCCGTCGCTTTCAGCGATCTCCAGGCCACTGAGCGCAATAATAAATGGTGGTTGACGGTGAACGCCACCAAGGATGAGCTGAAGAACGCGACGGGCTTCCGCTTCGACAAGAACAAGGGACTATGGACCCTCGGCAGCAAGTAACCGCCGCCGGCCTGTTTGACGCTAAGCCTCGCCGCTCTGCGGCGGGGCTTTTTACATGCGGGCCGGCAGCTTGTCCTCGTCCGCAAGATTGGAGAAGCGCGTCACCTCTGCCTCGAAGGCGAGCTGCACCGTTCCCGTCGGACCGTGACGCTGCTTGCCGATGATCGCTTCGGCGCGTCCATGTGCACGCTCCATCTCCGCCATCCATTGAATGTGTTCTTCGGTGCCTTCGCGCGGCTCGCGATTGCGCAGATAATATTCTTCTCGGTAGACGAAGATGACGACGTCGGCGTCCTGCTCGATCGAGCCTGACTCGCGCAGATCGGACAGCTGCGGCCGCTTGTCGTCGCGGTTCTCCACCTGACGGGAGAGCTGCGACAGCGCGATGATCGGCACATTGAGCTCTTTGGAAAGCGCCTTGAGGCCGGTCGTGATTTCGGTGAGCT
>JALHNR010000269.1 GCA_022843525.1 Methylocystis sp.
CTACGCCCGCTGCAGACTCGCAGCAACCGGCGCTCGACTCAGCCCCCAAGCCCGCCGCTAAGATCGAGCACAATGCGGATCAGCCCATAGGCGAAGCCTCGGCGGAGAAACCAGCGTCGCTGGTCCCCACAAGCCAAGCCGCCGCCGCCGAGCGGCTGACGGTGAATCCGCGCCAATATGCCCTGCGACTGAAGGCCAAGGCCGTGGCCGAAGGCGCCGCCGCCAGCAAGGCCATCAAGGCGCTGTCCGCTGAAATCATCCTCAAACAGAAGGAAGCCGTGCGGGCCGCGGCGGCGCTCCGCGCCGCAGAAGCCGCGCAGGCGTTGGCGCGCGTTAAAGCGGACGCGGCCGTTGCACTGCACGCCGCGGCGGCCGCAGCGGCCGCCAGCCAGCAGGAACAA
Organism: Methylocystis sp.; assembly: GCA_022843525.1. Taxonomy (GTDB): domain Bacteria; phylum Pseudomonadota; class Alphaproteobacteria; order Rhizobiales; family Beijerinckiaceae; genus Methylocystis. Next base: position 402 of record JALHNR010000269.1, read on the forward strand.
GCCGCGACGGCGGAACGCAGCGCGACGGCGGGCGTTGATCAGGCCAAAGCCAAAGCCGACCGCCTGACGAGAGCCTATGGCGAAGCTCTCCTCGCTCAGGATGCGGCGCTGCTGGCTCAAACGGACGCCGCCTCCGCGTTGGCGGAAGCCACGGCAAAACTCGAACAGGCGAGAGCGGCCGTCGCCGGGGATTCGGATCTGGCGGAGGCCGAGCGGCGTTTGGATGAGGCGAAAACGACCGCCGCCGCCGCCGCAATTGCTCAAAGAGAAGCCGAGCGGCGGTTGGCGCCCATCTCTGTGCTGATCAGCAAGAAGGATCGGCGGATCTATGTTCGCCAGGCCCTGTCGCCGCTTTTCGATGCGCCAATCGAGATCCGCGATCCGGACGCGCCGCTCGGCTCGCATCTTTATATTGCGACGGCGGCCAAGGACGACGGAAGCTCGCTCAAATGGTCGGTCCTGTCGATGCCGGAAGCGCAGACGGAGCGCAGGAAGAGTCTGGCGTCTGCCGACGCCAAAGCCGACATATCCTGGGATTGGCGCCCTGCGAGCGCGACCCCGTCCGAGGCGCTGGAGCGCGTCGACATCCCAAAAGACGTTCGCGAGCGGATCGCAGAGCGGCTGTGGACTGGGGCGTCGCTCATCATCTCGGACCAGCCGGTCAGCAGCGAGACCGGAAACGACGGCACGGATCTGACGATCAAATTGCGCTAAAGCGGCAGGCTCGGTTGCAGCCACCGAGTCGAGCGACATCGCGCGACGCCGGCGCGCAATAGCCAAAGGCGCGTCCCGCCGGCCATCCATTGAGAGGTGAGCGATGAACCTGGACATGAACAAGCTCGACTCGCTGCTCGGGACGGTCGTCAATGAACTGGGCGCCGCTTCCAACGCGGCTCTGGTGATCATCGGAGACAAGCTCGGCCTGTTCCGCGCGCTCTCGCAAGGCGCCGCGACCTCCGCCGAACTCGCCGACAAGACCGGCACGCATGAACGCTATGTGCGCGAATGGCTCTCCGCACAGGCGGCCTCCGGCTTCGTCGATTATGACGCCGAGGCGCGCAAATTTTCGATGTCTCCCGAGCAGACCGCGGTGTTTGCGGCCGAGGACAGCCCCGCCTTCCTGGTGGGAGGCTTCAGCCTGATGTCGGCGATTTTTCACGACGAACCCAAACTCGCCGAAGCCTTCAAGAGCGGCAAGGGCATGCATTGGGGCGACCATTGCAATTGTCTGTTCTGCGGCGTGGAGCGCTTTTTCCGGCCGGGCTACCGGACGCATCTCGTCGCCGAATGGCTGCCGGCGCTTGACGGGGTGACCGCCAAGCTCGAACGCGGCGCGAATGTCGCCGACGTCGGCTGCGGACATGGCGTCTCGACCCTGCTCATGGCCGACGCCTTTCCGAACTCGGAATTTGTCGGGATCGACTACCACGAGGGCTCAATCGCTCATGCAAGGGAGAAGGCGAACGGTCGCAAGAACGTGCGCTTTGAAGTGGCGCGGGCGCAGGATTTCGCCGGCGAACGCTACGACCTCGTGACGATGTTCGATTCGCTGCACGACATGGGCGATCCCGTCGGCGCCGTCGCGCATATTCGCGACGTCCTGGCGGAAGACGGAACGCTGATGCTGATCGAGCCGGCGGCCGGTGACAGCCTCGCGGACAATCTGAACCCCATTGGGCGGGTCTATTACGCCGGCTCGACCCACATCTGCGTGCCGACCTCGCTCAATCAGGACGTCGGACTCGCGCTCGGCGCGCAAGCCGGCGCAAAGCGCATCGGCGAGGTCGTGCGCGAAGGCGGCTTCTCCCATTTCCGCAAGGCGGGGGCGACGCCGTTCAATATGATCCTGGAGGCGCGGCTCTAACGCGACACGTGAACGCTTCACGGATGTCTAACGGACGGGCGGTCGTGTTCTGACTGCCGTTACCGCGCCGTAGGCCGATTGACCGTGACCTCGCCGCCGGGCGGCGACTGATCGATGACCAGCAATTTGACCGGAACGGCCCCGACCGTCGCGCCGAAATGCCAGCGGTCGACGCTCTCAATGACGAATTCTCCGGCATGATAGACGCGCGAGGAGGAATCGGCCTGCTGGACCATCAGTTCGCCTTCAAGGATATAGGCATAGCGCTGATAGGGATGCTTATGTTCCGGCAATCTGACGCCGGGCGCCAGAGTGTAAATCGAAGCCACGATCTCCAAGGGGCCCTGCGGAAGCGTGATTGGCTGCCCAGTGGCGGTTTTCGTCGTCCTGGCGATTTCCGTCACGACCTCGGCTGGCGCAGGCTCCTTCGCGACGGCCGCCCCGACCGTGTTGAAAGCGACGCTTAGGACCGCGACAAACCCCAGGCGAATCATCTGCTGCTCCATTCGCAATCTGCTTCGTGCAGCCGCCATATAAAACTGTTTCCGGGTCGCCGGTTCTTTTAAACGGCCATGCCTAAACGGCCATGCCGAAAATCTTGCCGACGCCCGCCGTCAGCGCCAGCGCCAATGCGCCCCAGAAGGTCACGCGAACCGCGGCGCGCAAGGCGCCGGCGCCGCCGGCCTTCGCGCCGATGGCGCCAAGCAGCGCCAAGCACCCGAGAGAGGCGGCCGAGACGATGGGGATGATCGCGTCGCGCGGCGCGATTCCGACGACGAGGAGCGGCAGCGCGGCGCCCGCGGCAAAGGTGACGGCCGAGGTCAAGGCCGCCTGCACCGGCCGCGCGCTGGCGATCTCCGAAATGCCCAGTTCGTCGCGCGCATGCGCGGTCAGCGCGTCCTTCTCCATCAACTGCAGAGCGACCTGTCGCGCCAGCTCAAGGTCGACGCCGCGCTCGACATAAATCTGCGCAAGCTCCTCTCTTTCGAGTTCGATTTGCGCGTTCAATTCTTCACGTTCGCGCGCGAGGTCGGCCTTTTCGGTATCGGATTGGGAGCTGACCGAAACATATTCGCCCGCGGCCATCGACATTGCGCCGGCCACTAACCCCGCAACGCCTGCGATCAGCACTTCATTGCGCGTCGCTTGCGCCGCGGCGACGCCAACGATCAGGCTCGCCGTCGACACGATGCCGTCATTGGCGCCGAGCACCGCCGCCCGCAGCCAGCCGATGCGCTGGACGAGATGACTCTCCCGGTGCATGCGAAGTCGGCTCATGTTCCCTCTTGGTCGGCGTGCGTCATAAACGCACGCGCTATTCCCGTGTGGTGTCGATGGCTAAATCAAGGGCAGCGACGCGCCGCGCCGAAGCCGACCAGTTCGCGATGCTCAGGGCGTTATCGGCGAGCCAGTTCAGGGAGAGCTGCACCTGCAAAAAGGCTGCGGCCGCCTGCATCAGATCTCCGAGCGTCAAATCGCCGGCAAGATATTTCGGCGCGCCAAGCAGCAAGGGGACGGCGGGAGCCAGAAGATTGTTGGCGTGCGTTAAAAAGACGATCTTTGTCTGCCCCTGGATGACGCGCCCCCAGGTCGCTGCGAGCAGAAAGAGAAATCTGTCGAAGGGGTTCCCGCTCTTGGCGTCGATCTCGGGCAGCCGATCCGGAATGATCGGAACCCCCTTGACGACAGGATGACGCAGGTAATCGCCAATATCGCGGTCGATGTCCTCGTCGGCTTCCAACACCGCTCTCGACTCGAACTCATGACGGGCGCGGGTGAGCGCATAGCGGAAGTTCCCCTCCGCCGCGGCCTTTGCTTCGACGCTTGCCACCAGCGGTCGCCCCAGCACCCACATGCAAAACGACGTCACCACCGAATAGACGAAGACCGCGAGCACCAGATAGCCGGGGATGACCACGCCGAAGAACTCGTAGGATCCCCCGACTTGCCAGAGAACGAGGATGAAGGCGGCCGACACCAAGAAAATATTGATGACGCCTCCGGCGAGATCGACAAAAAGCTCGATCGCCAGCCGACCGTCATCGGCGATGCGGGCTTCAGGATTATCGATTGCGGGAGATATGGCGCAGGCTTGGCGAGACTCATTGACGAGCCATTTCTCGATGAGCGAGGCGGTGAGCCACAATCGCCAGTTGACCTGAAGTCGCATGCGAAACTGCGTGGTCGCGATTGAGGCAAGACCGACGCCCACGGCCAGAATGGCGAGTTGAAGAATTCCCCCGGTCACTTCATCGACTTTATGCGTTTGAAGCGCGTCGAAGAAACTCTTGCTCCAGCGATTCACCGCCAGAGCCATGTAAGTGTTCACAACCAGGCAGATGAGGAATCCAACCGAGAGAACCCACGCCGGGCGTTGCGTTTGGCCTTTCCAATAGCCCATCGCCAGCCAGAGGAACCGCTGAATCACGTCGTTCCCTTTGAGCGAGATTTGTGCGCTCGGCTTGAGCGTTGCGCTGCGCGCGCGAGCGACAAGACCCTATTCATGCTTCGCTTTGTAGCTGGTCTGGGCGCGACAGGAAACGCCGGCGGATGGCGGGGGCGTTTGGCGCTGGGTGAACAAGCAGTGGCGACTCATCTTTCAATGGGATGGCGCTGAGGGCGAAGCCTCCGGCGTCTATCTGGATAACCACAGTCACCAGTGAGGCGAGCCATGTTGATGACGAAGCGCAAGCCCCTGACGGTGGCGGAAATTCTGGTCGAGGAGTTCATGGAGCCGATGGGGCTGACCCAGGCCGCGCTGGCGGAGGCGATGGGCGTCCAGCGCAAGCATGTCAACGAACTGTGCAATGACCGCAGGAATGTGACGGCGGCGACGGCGCTCATTCTCGCCCGCGTGTTCGGCAACAGCCCCGACTTCTGGCTCAACGTGCAGCGACGCAGCGATTTATGGGAAGCGATGCATTCGCCTCGCGAACGCGAGCGGATCGAACGGGCGAAGCCGTTGAAGTCCGTCGCGTGATGCGCGCCGGCGCTACCTTGATGCGGCGGACGATGGCCGCATCCGAAATCGCGAAGCGAGCGCCAGCGTAGAGTCGGAATGTTCCCTTTGATCGAAAACAGCGCGACCATGTCGGCATGTTTCAACCAGCCATCTGGCTATGACACCTAGCAATCTCAAAGATACTTTCTCCGCGACAGAAACGACGCACTGCAAGACTATTGAGGCCTATGCTCGCAGCCGCCAAATCGACCTTGCTCGATCCATTGGAGGACGAGCAAAGGTCTATTTGGACGTCCGCTTTTGGATCATTGCCCGCGAAGTTGAGGATGGCACAGAGACCCGCGATGCTTCGCGAGAACTGCTCTGCCTACTTCGGAGCGGCGTCTCGGAAGGCAAGCTCGTATGCCCTATCAGCGAAAGCACCTTCGTCGAAGTGATGAAGCAGGCGAACACGCCAACCCGTCGTATCGCGACCGCTCAATTGATCGACGAACTCAGCCTCGGCGTCAGTCTCACGACCGGCCGCGCGCGCATCGGAACCGAGATCGCGCACTTCTTCTATAGTTGTAACAACGAGCGAAATCTTTACGCCATGCAGGAGTTGGTGTGGACGAAACTGAGTTACGCACTTGGCTATGTTCATCCCTCGCTGCCGAACCTCGACAAAGCAACCGAACTCGCGCTCCAGAAGGGCTTTTTCGACAAGATGTGGGGAATAAGCCTCTCGGAGATGGTCGAGACCATCGGGGACGTGGGCCTGCCGTTTAGGAACGAGATCCGGCAGAGCGCATCAAATATCGACGCAGACATAAAGGCGCACATGCCCACGCTGAAGAGCTATCAGCGGACATACAGAGACGAGATCGTCGGTAGGCTTGACGTGTGCAGCGACCTTGCGGCTGACGTGATGGTCAGCATGGCTGAACGTGCTGGTAAGGCGCCCACCGAACGCGGGTCGCCATCGTGGATCGAGTGCGAAAGGATGTGCCGCAATCTTCTTATCGCCGCGTTTCAGAAACCCGGCACAAAACAGGCTCTGCGCACGATCCATGCGCTGGCCAGCCTCCACGCTGGTCTGCGGTGGAACAAGATGACAACCTTCGAAGAGAATCATTTCTACGACTTCGAACACGCGGCGGCGGCGCTGGCTTACTGTGACGCCTTCTTGACGGAGGGCTTTCTGAGTAGTCTCGCCCACTCAAGGCACACGGGTCTCTGCGACATAAACGGCTGCCGAGTCACAGCCAATGT
>JALHNR010000270.1 GCA_022843525.1 Methylocystis sp.
ATCAGCAGCGTGTGCTTACTTAGAGCGGCTCTTTGGGCCTTGCTTGGCTTAACCGCTGACTTCATCGTCCAATTCGCGGAAGAGGCGCGGGCATGAGCATCACGGTCATCTTCGGTTCCGACGGCGGCGCGACGAAGGGGGTTGCTTCCAAAATTTCCAAGAAGTGCCAGGGACGGTCGATCGACATCAAGGACGCCACGACCGACGACTTCGAAAATTGCCATCTGTTGATCCTGGGTTCTCCGACCTATGGCGACGGCACCTTACAAACGGACTGGGAAGAGAACATCGACAAGCTGCGCAGCGCCGACCTGAAGGGCAAAAAAGTCGCCTTGTTCGGCACTGGCGACCAGCAGACCTATCCACTCTCCTTCGTGGACGCGATGGGCATTCTCTATGACGAGGTCTCGGCGCTTGGGGCGCAGGTGATCGGCTTCACCGAGACCTCCGGCTATGACTACGTCGGCTCCACCGCCGAGCGAGATGGAAAGTTCGTGGGCCTCGCCCTCGACCAGGACACCCAGTCCGGCAAGACCGAAAAAAGAGTGACCGCATGGCTGAGCCAATTACTTTGATCGACGAGAGCGTTCAGCCCCTGTCGTCGACGCGCTGTCGGAGCGCCGATGCAGCGCCGGTGCTGCGGCTCTTTCATCACAACATCTATGAATACGGAAGGGGCGTTCGCGGCCTGTTTCTGATGACCCTCAGCCGTCGGGAACTGGAAGTGACGCTCGGCAAGTTGGAAAGGCAAGGCATCCATCACTTCGTCCAGGAGCTCAATCAGTTCAAGGTGAACCACTTCTTTGGCCGGCCCGCCTACGTCGCCGTGGCGCGTTCCATCGTCACGCGTCCGCTCAACGCGCTCACGGCGGAGGAAGACTTCATGCTTGGCACGCTGCTCGGCTACGATCGCGAGCAGCAGTGCCGCCGCTTTCTCACGCGTTCGGGTCGGGGCATGCCGGAGGACCTGCCTCTGGCGGCCGAATGAGGGGATTGCGCCGGCGCCACGCCTAATCAGCCGGCCGCGTTGGAGGGCGCCTGAGCGACCCGCGCCTTCAAAAATTCGATCGCTTTCGCCCGCGAGTCGCGCGCTTCGGGAAGAAAGCTCATCAGCTGCCAGGCGTGCGGCACGCAAGGCCAGATCTCGAGCTGCGCGTCGACCCCCGCCTGCCTTGCGCGCGCGACGAGCCGCGTCGAATCGTCTCTCAGCACTTCGTCCGCGCCGACATGAACGAGCAGCGGCGGCAGCCCGGAAAGATCGGCGTAGATCGGCGAAGCAAGTGGATTTCTGCCGCTTTGGCGTCCCAGCACGGCGCGGGCGCCGAGCAGAATGTCCTTGCGCGTGAACAGGGGGTCACGTTCTTCATTCTCGCGCATCGAGGCGCCGGTCGCCGCGAGATCGACCCAGGGCGAGGACAGCGCTACGGCGACGGGCGGCCGTAAGCCCTCATCGCGGATGCGCAGCAAGAGCGAGACCGCAAGCCCGCCGCCAGCCGAATCGCCGACGATGACGAAGGGGCCCGGCCGCGCCTCGGTGAAGGTCCGATAGGCGCGCAAGACATCTTCGAGCGCGGCGGGAAAGACATGCTCCGGCGCGAGCCGATAGGCTGGCGCGAAGACGTCGAAGTCCGCGCGCGCGAATAGGCGCGAAGCGTAGCGAAAAAGCCGCGGCGACCCGATGAGAAAAGCGCCGCCGTGAAGATAGAACAGCGTTGCAATCGCGCTGCCTGAAGCAGGAGTCCAATCGCCAGGAATCTGTGCCGCGAAAGGCGCGCGCCGTTCGGGAGACAGAGTTTCGACGAGCCGCTGGAGGCCGCGCAAAGGCGCCGTCGACGCCAAGATGCGCGGCTTAACGAAACGGCGAAGGAAGGCGACGGTCCGCCGCGTCGCCGCGCTCGCGCCGCCGGCGCTCATTTTACAGCGGTCGGCTTCGCCGGCGCGGACGCGCTCGAGAGATAATCGAGCGAGGCATCGTTCAGCCCGGCTTCGCGCGACTTGTCGCGCCACTCGCGCGCCTCGGCGAGATTGGCCTCGACCCCGAGGCCTTCGGCGAGAATATGCGCGAGACGGTTTTGCGCCACGGCGTTGCCCTTCGCGGCCGCTTTGCGAAACCATTGCACGGCGGCGGCGCGGTCGCGCGGCACGCCGACGCCATTGAACTGGAGAACGGCGAACTCGACCATCGCCGGCGCGAAGTCCAGCTCGGCCCCGCGCCTGAACCATTCCGCGGCTTCGCGCTCGTCCTTCGGAACGCCTCTGCCGGTCTTGTAGAGCACGCCAAGCGCGTAGAGCGAATCCGCGTCCCCCTTCGCCGCGGCGCGGCGGAAATAGTCAAACGCTCTGCCGAAGTCGGACGGCGCGCCCTCATTTTCGAGGGCGAGTTCCCCGATCAGATGGAGGGCGGCGGGATGATCCTGCGCCGCGGCCTTTTCCAGATAGGCGCGGGCGACGGCGCGGTTCTTTGGCGCGCCGGCGCCATTTAGCGCCGCAGCGCCATAGAGATAGGCCGCTTCTTTGTCGCCAGCGTCGGCGCCCCGCTTGAACCATCCCATTGCGGTGGACAGGTCGCGACCCACGCCCGCGCCTTCGAGGTAAAGCTGGCCGACGAGAGTGAGTGCGGCCGCATCCTTCGGATTGGCGGCGATGCGCTTCTTGGCCTCCTTCATCGCGACCAGATAATCGCCGCGCTGATAGGCGCCGAAGGCCAAGTCCGGCGCGGGCGGCGCATCATTAGCGGCCCGGGCGGCGGGCGCGAGAAAGAGCATGCAACTTGCGATAAACGCCGTCATTGCAAGCGAAGCGAAGCCATCCAGCAGGCATCGTTCGGCTCCTGGATTGCTTCGACACGGTGCGCCTCGCAATGACGCGTCCCTTTCCGGATGATGGGGACGGCTTTGAGTCATGCGCCTGCTCCCTTAAGCCTCGCCTGCGCCTCAGCAACCGCCGCCGCCGGACCGCGCGCGTCGCTCCAGACGGCGTCGTCGAGCCGCACGAAGTCGGCGCCCGCCTGAACGAGCGGCGCGACGTCGTCGAGCGATTCCGCGCGAGCGACGCAGGGCGTGTTGAAAAGCTCCGCCCACCAGCCGACGCGCTCAATGAGCGCTTCGCGGTCAGGATCCGAAAACATCACATAGTCGGCGCTTAACTCGCCCGCGCGCATGGCGTCGTCGCGCGTCTCGATATCTCCAGCCCCGACGATGTAGCGGGGCGACAGTTTCTTGATGGCGTCGGCGAGATCTTCGCCGCAGCCGGCGACGTGGACGCCATCGGCGCCGGCGCGCAGCGCGACGTTGGGCGCCGCCGCGACAAGAACGGCGACGCCTTTATCCTGCGCGCCGGGCGCCAGTGCGCGCACGATCGCTTCTTGACCGCGTTCGTCGGCATCGGCGAAACGAATGAGCAGGCTCGCGACGTCGCCCGCCGCCAGCGCCTCATTGAGCACGGGCGCGAAAGCCGCCGCGTCGGCAAGCGGCGGGGTCGCGAGGTAGAGTCGCGGCGTAATATCGTTCATTTGTCCTTCAATCTGTCGAGCCAGACTTGCGCGGCGGCGCGCACATTGTCGGGCGCCGTGCCTCCGAAGCTTTTGCGGCTTTGCACCGACTTTTCGACGCCAAGCACGTCGCAAACATCGGCGTTGATGCGCGGTTCGACGCTCTGCATGTCCTCGAGCGTCAAATCCTCAAGACCCACGCCGCGGCCTTCGGCGAGCGCGACGATGCGGCCGGTGACGTGGTGCGCCTCGCGGAATGGCAGCGACAGCGCCCGCACCAGCCAGTCGGCAAGGTCGGTCGCGGTGGCGTAGCCCGCGCCCGCAGCGGCCTTCATCCGCGGGCGGTCGACGCGCATGTCGCGGACCATGCCGGCGATGGCGGCGATGCAGAGCGATAAGGTATCGAGCGCGTCGAAGGCGCCTTCCTTATCCTCCTGCATATCCTTCGAATAGGCGAGCGGCAGGCCCTTCATGACGACGAGCAGCGCGACCAGCGCGCCGATGACGCGGCCCGATTTGCCGCGCGCGAGTTCGGCGGCGTCGGGATTGCGCTTTTGCGGCATGATCGACGAGCCGGTGGTGAATTTATCGGACAGCGCGATGAAGCCGAATTGCGGCGTCGTCCAAAGCACGATCTCTTCGGCGAAGCGCGACAGATGCGTGGCGCAGATCGCCGCCGCGCTCAGCGTCTCCAGAACGAAGTCGCGATCGGAGACGCTGTCGAGCGAATTCGCCGTCGGCCGATCGAAGCCGAGCGCGCGCGCCGTCATGGCGCGGTCGATCGGAAAGCTCGTCCCGGCCAGCGCCGCTGCGCCGAGCGGACATTCGTTCAGGCGCGCGCGCGCGTCGCGAAGGCGTCCGCGGTCGCGCGCGATCATTTCGACATAGGCGAGGAGATGATGGCCGAGCGTCACCGGCTGCGCCGATTGCAGATGGGTGAAGCCGGGCATGACGCTTGCCGCCTCTTCCTGCGCACGGGTCGCAAGCGCCAGCTGCAGATCGGCGAGTTCGGCATCGAGCGCGTCGATCTGATCGCGAATATAAAGGCGGAAATCGGTCGCCACCTGGTCGTTGCGAGAGCGCGCCGTGTGCAGGCGCCCCGCCGCCGGACCGATCAGCTCGGCTAGGCGCGACTCGACGTTCATGTGAATGTCTTCGAGCGCGCGCGAGAAATCGAAGCATTCGTTCTCGATTTCCGCTTTGACTCGCTCCAATCCATCGGCGATCTTCGCCGCGTCGTCGCGCGACACGATCCCCGTTTCGCCGAGCATGGCGACATGGGCGAGCGAGCCGCGGACGTCCTGCAGGCCTAGGCGCTTGTCGAAGTCGATCGAGACATTGATCGCCTCCAGAACCGCGTCGGTTGCGCTTTTGAAGCGCCCGCCCCATATCTTGCTCGACATTTTTAACCTCGGAGCCCACGCCTCATGGCCAAACCGCCACCGCCCCCGCGATCTTTCCTACTTGTCGTGAAGGCGGCCTCGATAACAATCGCGGCAAGCGTGGCGTTTCTATACGTGATCGGCAGCATGGGCGGCAAGAAACCGCCTGCCGGCGCGGTTGACGAGGGCGTTGGCCCCGGCGGCGAGGCTCAGCAGAGCGCGGCCGCCCCGGCTGAGGGCGACGCCGCATGCGCCGCCTCGGCAAAAATCGCCGCCAATGTGAAGGATCTCGCCAAGGGCGAGGTCGCGGCAATGATCATCGCGCCGAAGCCGGAGCCACTGCCGGACTACGCATTTGACGGGCCCGACGGCGCCCCGGTTTCGCTCGCCTCTTTCAAGGGCAAGACGACGCTCCTTAATGTTTGGGCGACCTGGTGCGTGCCCTGCCGCGCCGAGATGCCGGCGCTCGACAGGCTGCAAGAGGCCTTCGCCGGGCAGAATTTCCAGGTCGTCGCCGTCAATGTCGATACGACCCGTCTTGAAAGGGCGAAGGCGTTTCTCGCTGAGACCGGCGTCAAGTCGCTGACCTATTATGGCGACCCAAAGGCCAACATCTTTTACGAGATGAAGCAGTCGGGCAAAGCGTTGGGCCTCCCCACCACGCTGCTGATGGGGCCTGACGGCTGCCAGATCGGGCTGATGAACGGTCCCGCCGCCTGGGACAGCGCGGACGCCAAGGCGCTGATCTCCCGCGCGCTCGAGACGCCTCCGAACTGATCGCGCAGTCGGGTGGCTCGGGCTGCGACCGCCTGGTTTGGCGATCGGGCGCCATGGGACTGTTTTTTAAAAAGAGGAGATCGGCGAATGCATGTTTCGATTGAACAAGCGGACAAAGCGATCGCCGCGGCGCGCCGCAAGGCCATCGAGCTCGGCACTCAGATGTGCATCGCCGTCGTGGATTCCGGCGGCGTCCTGAAGGCGTTCGAGCGGATGGACGACGCCTGGGTCGGCAGCATCGACATTGCGATGAAAAAGGCGAAGACCGCCGTCTTCTTCGGCATGCCGACCGGACAGATTGGCAAGCTGTCGCAACCGGGCGGACCGCTCTATGGCATCGAGCACTCGAATGACGGGCTCATCACTTTTCCCGGGGGACTTCCCATCGTCGACGCTGACGGCGTGATGATCGGCGCCATCGGCGTCAGCGGTTCGGCCGTGGAGAATGATCATGCGGTCGCGCAGGCGGGCGTCGAGACGCTCGGCGTTTGCGACCTTCCCGAGCATCCCTGGCGGACCTGAACCGCGCTCCTAGAGCAGGTTTCGAAAAAGTTGACAGACTTTTTCGATGAGAACCTGCTCCAATACTTTGATTGAGCGATTCCTTATCGATCACATGATTCCATGTGATCGATAAGCGCTCTAGCGAGGCCTATTCTTGGGCTTTTTCCGCTTTGCGCCGGGCGCCGTCGTTGCGCTCGGCGTCGCCCTCTGCTCGGACGGCGCCGCGGCCGGCGGCGAAGGCTGCGCCGGCGGGGCGGCCTCCTGCGGTGAAGGCGGCGCAGCGGATTCAGGCGGCGGCGCGGCC
>JALHNR010000271.1 GCA_022843525.1 Methylocystis sp.
GCCTTGCCCATGCCGACCGCCTGAGATCCCTGACCCGGAAAAATGAAAGCCTTCTGCATGCGTAACCGTCCCTGCTTTATTATTGTTTGGGTCGCCGCGTGTGGCGCAGGGGGGTTCGCTGTGTCAAGTTGGCGCGTGAAGCCGAAACGCGCGCTGGAGCGGGAAATGAGCCAAACGACATGCGGCGGCGACGGCGGCCGCTGCAATCGGCGCGCCGCGCTGGCGACGATCGGCGCAGGTTTCGGGCTAGCCTTTGGCGCCGCGCCGGCGCATGGCCATGCCAAGCGCGCGCCCGTCCTGCCGGAGGATGAGGGATTTATGCGGTTGGCGATCGCTGAAGCCGCCAAGGGCGACTTTCCCTTTGGCGCCGTCATCGTGCGCGACGGCAAGGTCATTTCGACCGGGCGCAATCTCGGCGTGACGAACAACGATCCAACCGCGCATGGCGAGATGGTGGCGATTCGCCGCTTCGTCGCCGACAATCCGGCCAAGGATCTCAAGGGCGCGACGCTTTACACGTCGGGCGAGCCCTGCCCGATGTGCATGGGGGCGATCGTCTGGTGCGGACTCGGGCGTGTCGTCTACGCCGCGTCGATCGAGCAGCTTGAGAAGCGAATCGGCCAGATCATGATCACCAGCAAAGCAGTGGCGCAGGCCGCGCCTTTCGCAACCGTCGAGATCACCGGCGGCGTGCTGGCGCCGGAGGCGCTGGCGCTGTTTGTCACGAAATAGACCGCGCTTCGCTGCGCGTCCGGATATCGGACGACGTTTAGCCGACGAGGCGACGCCAAGCTTGGATTGACGCCGCGCTCGTCGGTGGCCGTCGTCTCGGCGATGGTGCGCGGCGCGGTGTCGCGGATCCGGCGTCCCGGGAGGAGCGTCGCCGAAACCGTCGTCTTTGACGCATCACGATTGGCGCGGACCGGGGGGCTCCGCGCCAAATCTCGAGTGGCGGACAACGCCCCCCGCATCTCCATCCTCGAAACGAGGCTCTCGAGGATGAAAAGCCGAAAGCTCTGCTTGAGATAGCGGCAGGCCCGCCAATGCAGCGCCAATTCTCGCCAACCGAAGTCGAGTGCGGAATTCGATGGCCGCGGCCAGCCCTGGGCGATCTCGACGAGGACCTCGTTGCGCCGGTTTTCAAGCTGCGCGAAGTTTTGGCCTCTTCGAAAAAAAGCGGCGCTGGCGCTGAGCTTGACCATTCCGGCGATTCGCCAAGGCCCCTCTTTTAAGGAGGGGCCTTAGGCTAAGAAGCAGCGCGAGCGGTTTCGCTGTCCGTCAGGTGACGGGCGTGACGCGGCATAGGCGATTAGGAGCCCTTGCCCCATCGGCGCTTCTGCTTGAGGCAGCCGTTGCCGAACGTGCCCCAAAACGCCGGATTCTTCTTGCCGCAGCGCCAAGAGAGGGCGGCGTTCTCAACAGAGTCGCCCGGCGCTTTCAACGAAACGCCTATCGGCGCGGCGTTCGCGTCGACGCTCAGAAAGCCGGCTGCGATGGCGGTGGCAAGAAACAATGCGGTCTTCATGAAATTTCTCCAAAAATGAGGTTTCAATAACATTTGCGACGAACACGAAGGTTCTCCGCAAACACTCGTCTTGCAATTGCAAGACGAGACGACCTTACGATTAAAAGGGGCGGATGAACGTGCGGCGGCGCACGGGGCCGCGCATGGCGTTTCGCCCGGCGGCGCGAGGCGGCGGCGATCAGATCTGCAAGTTGGGGGAAACAGGCTGATCGACTCGCCTATCGCTGACAGGGAGCCTGCAGACTCATCAGCGACGCGTGCTTATTCGCGGGCGATTTCGACCAGAACTTCGTTGCGCCGGTTCCAGGGCAGCGTCCAGGGCGGGTCGTAGAACGCGTATTGCGGCTCGCCCTTGGGCGAGATCCCCTGGCGCTTCAGATAATCAAGCAGCTTCGCTTGATTTTCGGCCAGGGCGTCGTCGCCGGCGAGGCCGGAGAAGCGGATCGCCGCCATGCGCTTGCCCGGCGTGGCGGCGAGTTTGACCTCTGCGCTATTGGGCTTGGGCAGGTTCGCCATCGTGTATTCCGCGGGCATGGTGAAGCGCACTTTCCAATCGCCGCCCTTCCACTCCTGTCCGACGGGGGCGGTCATGGCGATTTTCCGCTGCGGGGAATTGTCGCCGAAAATGTAACCGGCGAGGCGGCGAAAGCCTTCGCTAATGGCCGCGCCGCGCTCGCCGGCGACCGTCGTCTCTGCGACGATCTGCGGCGCGTAGTCGCGAATTTCGATGGCCCCTGTCGAGGCGACCACCGAATATCGTGCATGCTCCACGTCGGAATCCGCGCGTGCGGGGGCAACCGCGATGAGCCCGACGAGGATGGCAAGAAAGCGCCGCATCTCCTGGATCCTCTTTTCTAAAAGGGTAAGATGAGGCGCGGCAGGGCGCCGGAACAGGCGCCAGGGCGCCAAAGAGGGGCGGTTTTTCGCCAGGGGGCGCAGCTGCTAAGCGCGTGCTTTACACGCCGACGCTCGCTTTTGGAGACGACCAGGATGTGTATTTTGAGTGTCCGATGCAAGCGCTCGATCTCACTTAAGCCAGCTAAGCGCGCGTCGGGGCCGCCACCAGGAGGTTCTCCGGTGCGGAGGCCTTGAGTTTTTCTGGCCGCTGGTCAGATCCCCGCGCAGCAACCCGGCCATGTGGGCGGCGTCGAACGCTGCTCCCCACCGAAGCGGACGCCGCGCCACCTTGCCGCGCGACGCTACGCGACCAATCATTTTTTCCGCACGACCAACGGCGTCTTCGACGGCGCTTGCCAGCGATTCGCCGTTCAACCTCGAAAGGGAGATCACATCAGGATTTCGCTTGGACAGCGTTTTTTCGGCATAGTCGTTGACGACCGTAACGAGCCCCGCCTCGATCATCTCCAAGGATGGATAGCTTGGATGCGGGGACAGCATGATCGAAACGCCGACCGACGCGGTGTTCAGAAGCGCGGCGTAATCCTCGAGAGGAAGCTTGCCGGCCACCTCGAAATTTTGAACGGGTTCGGCCAAAGCGGGGGTGAATTGCTCGCCGGCAAAGATGATGCGCCAGCGGCTCGCTCTCACCGGATCCTGCTGCTGCCAGATGAAAAGCGCGTCGCAAATCAGTTCGAACGCGTTGCGCGCGACACTGGGCCTCCCATAAACGAGGATCGTTCGCTCGCGCGGTTTAGGCGACAACCTTTCCTCGATCGCTTGATCGAGCTGGTAGGGGATGCAGCATACGCTTATGAAGCGATGCTTGCGTAGAAGCGTCGCATATAGCTCTTCGGAATCGATGATTGCTCTGATCCCCTTGTCACTGGCGTAGGTCGCCGCCGCCAGCGCGTATTTGGTTCCCGACCCGTGCAAATGAGACTCATCGTCCTGGATCAGGAAAACAAACGGCAGATCCATACCGAATGCCCTGGCGCGATTCGTTTCGAGCTGCGCGGCGAAATCTGCGGTCCACCAGGTGGTCGCCAAGAAGATGTCGTTCTCGCGCAGATCAAGCCGTCCGAGACCATCACTACGCTCATGCGCGTCGACCAGCGCGTAAGGCGTTTCGTCCAAAGTCGGCTCGAAGGGAGCGAGCGTGTAGTTCGGTAGGGATGAGAGGCCCTCCGCTTCGATTTTCACGTCCGTCGCGACGATGCGGCGATCGAAATCTGTTCCGAGCGCGTCTGCAATGCTGGAGAAAACCGCGAGCGCCCTCTCCAACAAGGTATGCCCCGGATTGACAGAGGGAACGAGCAAATTCAGGCGCGGCCGCGAATTGCGCGACGGGTAGGAAAGCAGCGGACGCGTTTCCTCGATGCCGAGCGCTGCCGGGCGCGCCGAAGCGTCCACCCCGCACAGGCACGGACGAAAAACCTTCAGTCGCGCCTGCCGGATGTCATCCGACGACCGCACTTCGAGAAGCGTATGCTGCAGCGGATACAAGTCACGGCGCGCCACTTTAAGCCATTCGTGCCCGCTCGACTCGGCGAACATGAGAATCGTGCGCTCGATCGCATGCGCAAGGGTCCCATCGATCTGTCCGGCTTCGACCGGGAAATCGTCGAAGCCGAGATTGAGATCAAGCAGGGGCCGGATGGCGGCGCTTCTTCCCCAGAACATCGAGCCCGAGGGGAATTCGAGCGGCAGATTCTTGCTAAGCGCGACCCCGGCTTTTCTCAACAGGGCTCGCGCGATGTCATAATCATACCCCCAATTCAGACTGCCCCTGATTTCGTACATGTGCTGCGGGAAAATCACGCCCGTCTTGGGATCGTCGAATAGAGACAGGATGGATTCAGCTATTTCGCGTGAGCCGATCAGCGATTCTACGAGATAATCGCGCCAGTTCGCGAGGACATTACCGCCATGTGGCGACTTTTTCGTGTGCAGGTGAAGGAAGATTTCGTAGCGCTGATAAACATCCGCGAAACCGAAAAATTTAGGCGCAACGTCTCGGCCGCGATTGGGAAAAATTCGCACCTCGAGACCGCCGCGCCAACCAGCGCAGATGTTTTCGATTTCCGCCTTTTTCTCGTGAGCGTTGGTCGAGAGAAACAGATCCGCATCGCAAGGCAGCAGTTGCAGCTTTTCCAGCAGGAACGGCATGACGTCAGGATAGAAGCAATGGATGACGACCGCGATTCTTCTCTCGCGCTTGGCCGGCGTGAAGCCGAAGGGCGTAGCAATCGCAAAATCGTATTCGTTGACCGGGCGCCGAGCGGGAACGATGCCGTCCGCTTTGACCAGCTCATTTGTATGGAGGAACGGTTTGCGTTCGCGGTCCTCGCAGCGGAAATTCCCTTCGATGTCGAGATAGCCGCGGCCTTCCGCTCGCCCAAATTGAAGGTAATGGAGTTTTAGCTGCGACTCCTGCTCCAATGACATCGCAAGGTCGGGATTCGCGGCCCTATAGCCGGACCAGGAAAAGTCGTTCGGCAGCGGCCCGTGACGCGCAACCAGAATTCGGAGCGCTTGCGCATGATTACAGATGCGTTTTTCTCGCCAGCCATACAGTAGGAAGTGTTTATAAAGCTGCGGGGGTGACAGCCCGTTGAGATCAACGTGGTGATCCCGATAAAAATGGTGGTCGAATTTGAAGTGTCGAAACAGCGTGGCGACCGTGTCGGGGAACGACATGTAGCATCTCTAATGGTCAGACAGCGAAATAGGATACGCCGACATTTCCTAGCTGACCGTCGCGGCCGCTAGGCTGGGGGCACTTAGCGCTTCATACCATGACTATTGCGGCGTAAAGCGCGCAACGGAAGCTTATGCCGGCGGTGATGGCAATTTTTTGCTGCAGTCGTCGCGCTCGGCGAACCGCCAATGGCATAGGCTCAGAATTTGATACAGTCCGCGCATGGACGCATTTTCTAACCCGCAAGCGGTTGCGCGCTATGTCGAGGGGCCGCCACGTCTGGTGCCTGGTTTCTCCGACCTGCAACGGATGATCGCGCTTCTCCTCGCGGAGCGTGCGCCAGACAATGCGCGGGTGCTGGTGCTCGGCGCGGGCGGCGGTCTGGAGATCAAAGCCTTCGGCGAGGCTCGGCCCGACTGGCGGTTCGACGGGGTCGATCCATCGGCCGAGATGCTGAACCTCGCGCGTGCGACACTCGGGCCGCTCGCCGACCGCACGCGCTTGCACCATGGGCTGATCGACAGCGCGCCGGAAGGTCCGTTCGACGCCGCGACATGCATTCTGACCTTACACTTCGTTGAGCGTCAGGAGCGCCTGCGCACGCTCAAGGAGGTTCGGCGGCGCCTGAAGCCAAGCGCGCCTTTCGCGGTCTCTCACTTCAGCTTTCCGCAAGGGGCTGACGATCGCGAACTGTCGCTTGCGCGATATGCCGCCTTCGCGATCGCCTCCGGCATTGATCCGGCGCAGGCGGAAAATGCGCGATCCATGATCGCAGAGCGTTTGCCGATTCTTAGCCCGCAAGAAGACGAGCAGCTCTTGCGTGACGCCGGGTTCAGCGGGGTTGGCTTGTTCTACGTCGGCATGGCGTTCCGCGGCTGGGTTGCATACGCGTGAGCGCGCCCGATGTGCTGGGCGATCGTCGCGCTGGAGCCAGTGGTGTGGGATTTCTTATCGGAGTACGTGAGGGGTTCGTATGACAAAAAGCAAAACATTGATATTCAGCATCCACCCGAGATGGATGGAAGAGATTTTAGTCGGCCGTAAGCATTATGAGCTGCGGCGCAGGCCGCCGAGAATCGCAGAACCGATGAAGGCTCTGCTATATGAAACCACGCCGAATTGTCAGATCAGAGGAAGCTGCGTAGCGGGGCCCGTGATATCCGCGAGCAAGGACGAAATATGGCGGAGAGTTGGCATTCAGTCCCGTCTTACACGTAGAGAATTCGATCTCTACTTCGGTCCAAATCTGACGGCACATGCAATCGCGCTAAGGGATGTGCATGCTTTTGCTCCAATTTCGCTTGCTGATTTGCGAGAGAGAATCGGCT
>JALHNR010000272.1 GCA_022843525.1 Methylocystis sp.
AACGCGAGAAGTTGCTGCACATGGAGGACGAGCTCGCAAAGCGCGTCGTCGGGCAGCATGACGCGGTCGTCGCCGTGTCCACCGCGGTGCGCCGCGCGCGCGCCGGACTGCAGGACCCGAACCGCCCGATCGGCAGCTTCATCTTCCTTGGCCCCACGGGCGTCGGCAAGACCGAGCTGACGAAGGCGCTCGCCGCGTTTCTCTTTGACGACGAGACGGCGATGGTGCGGCTCGACATGTCCGAATACATGGAAAAGCACTCAGTGGCGCGGCTCATTGGCGCGCCGCCCGGCTATGTCGGCTATGAGGAAGGCGGCGCGTTGACCGAAGCCGTCCGCCGCAGGCCGTATCAGGTCGTGCTCTTCGACGAAATTGAAAAGGCGCACCCGGACGTCTTCAACGTGCTCCTGCAGGTGCTCGACGATGGGCGCCTGACGGACGGCCAGGGCCGCACCGTTGATTTCAAGAACACGCTGATCATCATGACGTCGAATCTCGGCTCGGAATTCCTCGTCATGCAGAAAGAGGGCGAGGATTCCTCCGCCGTGCACAGCGAAGTCATGCAGGTCGTGCGGGCGCATTTCAGGCCGGAGTTCCTGAACCGCGTCGACGAGATCATCCTGTTCAACCGCCTGCGGCGCGAGGATATGGGCGCGATCGTCGACATCCAGGTCAAGCGGCTGCAGAAGCTTCTCGAAGATCGCAAGATCACGCTGCGCCTCGACGCCAAGGCGCGCGACTGGCTGGCCGCCAAGGGCTACGACCCGACCTATGGCGCGCGGCCCTTGAAGCGCGTCATGCAGAAAGAGTTGCAGGACACGCTCGCCGAGCGGCTGCTCGCGGGCGAGATCGTCGATGGGGCGAGCGTCGAAGTTTCGGCCGACGCGACGGGCCTTATCATCGACGGCAAGTCGGCGCATCGAAATGTAGCGCCGCCGCTGCTGCGCACGGTGGGGAACGCGTAAGGAGACCGAAACCCTCTCCCTTGGGAGAGGGTTTCCCGCGCCTACCCCAGCCGCTCTTTCCTCCGGTTCAGCACGTCCGCTTCGCGCAGATCGAGCTCCCGCTCGATGCGGCGGCGGGCTTCGTCGGTAAGTTTGTCTTCGCGCAGCATGCCGTTGATCAGATTGCGCTCCTCGGCGATGAGCTGCAGGTCGATCTCATCGTGCAGCACCGTCAGCGCACGGCGTTCTTCACTTGCCTCGCATTTCATGCGGACGCGCGACAGAAAATATTCCTGTTGCGCGAGAAGCGAGTTCATCGCTTCTTTCGGCACGTCATCCTCCGCGCCGAAGCGCGCGAGTTTCGCGCTCGACGCCTCGATCGCGGCGTGGCGGGCGCGCAGCTCTTCAGCGCGGTCGAGCACGCGTTCCATCATGCCGGTTTTGACAAGGCCGAGTTTGCGGATGATCCACGGCAACACCGACCCTTGAAAGACGAGCGTCACCATCACGACGCAGAAGGTAAGAAAAAAGATCGAGTCGCGATAGGGAAACGGCGCGCCGTCCGCAGTGGCGAGCGGGATCGCCAGCGCCGCGGCGAGCGAGACAATCCCGCGCACGCCAGTGAAGGAAATGATGAACGGCCACTGCCACGGCGGCGATGGATCGCGTCGCGCCAGCGGCGGAATGAGCCAGCGCGGCAGGTAGGTGATCGGAAACGTCCAAACGAAACGCGTAAGGATCACGACGAGCGAAACGATCGCCGCGGACGTCGTCAGTTCGTACATCGAATGGTCTTGGATTTGCGCAAATAACGCCTGCGCCTGTAAACCGGTGAAGAGAAAGACCAGACCTTCGATCAGAAAAAGAAAGAAATCCCAGAAGAACACGCCTTGCAGGCGCGTCGCGGCGCTGATCAATCTGGGGCCATTCCAGCTGATATAGAGGCCGGTGGCGACCGTCGCGATGACGCCCGAGCCGCCGAGATGTTCAGGCGGCCAATAGGCCAAAAACGGCGTGATCAGCGAAAGGGTGATTTCAATGCGCGGATCGCGCATGAAGCGGCGCAGCCGCAGCATCGTCCAGCCGACGCCAACGCCCCACACGATCTCGCCGGCGATAATCGCCGCGAAGGTTTCGCCCCCTTGCGCCAGAGAAAACGAGCCGACGCTGACCGCCGCCACCGCGAAGCGGTAAAGCACAAGCGCCGTGGCGTCATTGGCGAGACCCTCTCCCTCCAAAATGACCGAGATGCGCCGCGGCAACTGCATGCGTCGCGCAATGGCGAGCGGCGCGACGGCGTCGGGCGGCGACACGATCGCGCCGAGCACGAAGCCGACGGCCAGTGGCCAGCCGAGCAGCCAATTCGTCGCGAGTGAAACGGAAATGGTGGTGAAGACGACGCAGCCAACGGCGAGCAGAAGGATCGGCCGCAGATTGAATTTGAACTCGCGCCAGCTCATGTTGACCGCGGAGATATAGATCACCGGCGGCAGCACGAGGAGCAGCACGAATTGCGGCTCGAGCACGAAGGCGGGCATGCCCGGCGCAACGCCAATGAGCACGCCGGCCGCGACGAGCAGGATTGGCGCGGCGGCGCCGGAGCGCGACGCGATGAAGGCGACGAACGCCACCGCCGCGAGAAGAAAGACAAGCGTTTGCAACCCCGCGATCATGCGCCCACCCCATAAGCCGCGCCTCGCGCAAGCGAACTCCGCGTCGCGGCCGAAGCGAAGCTCATAATTTGCGCAGCGACACTTCCTCGATCCTGTGATCGGCGTCCTTGGTGAGGATCAAACTCGCGCGCGGGCGGGTCGGGGCGATGTTCTGGCGCAGATTCTCGAGGTTGATGCGCGTCCATATGTCTTTTGCGACGCGCGTCGTCTCCTCTGCATCGAGATCGGCATAGACCCGGAAGTAGGATTCCGGATCACGGAACGCCGTCTGCTGAAGCCGGCGAAAGCGCTCCACATACCATCGCTCCAGCACGTCTTCGGGCGCATCGAGATAGACGGAGAAATCGAAGAAGTCGGAGACGAAGGGAATTTCGCGGCCGTCGCGCATGCGCGGCGCAAGCAAGACGTTGACGCCTTCGACGATGAGAATGTCGGGACGATCGACGCAGCTCGCTTCGCCTTCGACGACGTCATAGGTCATATGCGAATAGACCGGCGCGCAGACGTTGCGCCGTCCCGCCTTCACATCGGAAAGAAATCGCAGCAGCGACTTGTTGTCGTAGCTTTCCGGAAAGCCCTTCTTGTCCATCAGCCTTTCGGCTTCAAGGATCCTGTTGGGCAAAAGAAATCCGTCGGTGGTGATGAGTTCCACTTTCGGCGTATTCGGCCAGCGCGACAACAGGGCGCGCAGCACGCGCGCCGTCGTGGATTTCCCCACGGCGACGGAGCCCGCGACCCCAATGATGTAGGGAACTTTGCCGTCTTCTGCGCCGAGAAAGCGCTGCGTCGCCTTAAAGAGGCCTTGCGTGGCCGCGACGTAAAGAGCGAGCAGGCGCGAAAGCGGCAGATAGATTTCGATGACTTCTTCGAGCGAAATCGGATCGTTGAGGGACTTTAGCCGGACGAGATCATCGAGCGTCAGCGTCAGCGGCGTATCGGCGCGCAGCGACGCCCATTCGGCGCGCGTAAAATGCCGGTAGGGGGAAAGAGCCTCGTTGTTGGGGACGAGCTCCGCCACCGTCATTCCTTTGCTCCGCGCGCGGCTTTCTCGGCAAGCCCGGATTGTTTCGTGCGCCGCTCCAGTTCGCGCAACACGTCGTCGAGCGAAATATCCCGCGCTTCGAGCATGACCAGCAGATGATAGAACGTGTCCGCGGCTTCATTGATGAGCGCGCTTCGGTCGCCCTCCATCGCCGCGATTACGGTTTCGACCGCCTCTTCGCCGAATTTCTTGGCGATGCGCGGCATTCCGGCGTCGAGCAGGGTCTTCGTATAGGAGGTCGAGGCGCTGTCGTTGCGCCGTGCTTTGATGAGCGCGGCGAGATCGTCGAGCGTAAAGGTCATCCCATCGCCTCCAGGCCATCGAGGCGCATCGGCAGCCCCGCAGCCGCCATGTGAAGCTTCGCCTGCGGGATTGAATATTCGCCGAAATGGAAGATCGAAGCGGCGAGCACGGCGCTCGCATGGCCTTCCTTGACGCCCGCGACGAGATGGTCGAGCGTCCCAACGCCGCCCGAGGCGATGACCGGCACCTGCACCGCGTCCGCGACGGCCCGCGTCAGCGCGATATCGAAGCCGCTTTTCGTGCCGTCGCGATCCATCGAAGTGAGCAGGATTTCGCCGGCCCCGAGGTCGCTGACGTCGCGCGCAAATTGCACTGCGTCGATCCCCGTTGCGCGGCGCCCGCCGTGGGTGAAGATTTCCCAGCGTCCCTCGGCTGCGCGCTTGGCGTCAATGGCGACGACGATACATTGCGCGCCAAATTTTTCCGACGCTTCGCGAACGAAGCCGGGATTGGCCACGGCGGCGGAATTGATCGAGACCTTATCGGCGCCGGCGAGCAGCAGATTGCGGATGTCGTCCAGCGTGCGCACGCCGCCGCCGACGGTCAGCGGCATGAAGCAGGCTTCCGCCGTGCGCTGCACGACGTCGAGCAGAATGCCGCGGTCTTCATGGCTTGCGGTGATGTCGAGAAAGCAGAGTTCGTCGGCGCCGGCGGCGTCATAGGCGATGGCGCATTCGACCGGATCGCCGGCGTCGCGCAGATCGACGAAATTGACGCCTTTGACGACGCGGCCGCCTTTCACGTCGAGGCAGGGAATGACGCGCGCTTTCAGCATCACGCGTTCTCGGTCGCCGCGCGCGCGCGGATCATCGCCAACGCCTGCGCCGGATCGAGCCGCCCGTCATAGAGCGCCCGTCCGGTGATCGCGCCGGCGAGCTTGCGGCAATCGGGCTGCAGCAGGCGCTCGACGTCGGCCAGCGAGGCGAGGCCGCCGGAGGCGATGACGGGAATCGTCAAGGCGTCGGCGAGCGCCAGGGTCGCCTCAATGTTAAGCCCGGTCAAAACGCCGTCACGCGAGATGTCGGTGTAGATGATGGCGCTCACGCCCGCGTCTTCGAAGCTCTTGCCAAGATCGAGCGCCGACATGCGTGTCGCGCGCGCCCAGCCGTCGACGGCGACAAAACCATTCTTGGCGTCGACCCCTACGGCGACGCGGCCCGGGTGAAGGCGCGCCGCCTCGCGCACGAAAGACGGGTCCTTGACGGCCGCCGTGCCGATGATGACGCGCGCGACGCCTTTTTCCAGCCAGCGGGACAGCGTGCGCATGTCGCGAATGCCGCCGCCGAGTTGCACGGGAATCGTCAGCGCGGCGAGAATGGATTCGACCGCCTGGGCGTTGCGCGGCGCCCCCGCGAAAGCGCCGTCGAGATCGACGACATGCAGATATTCGAAACCGACTCGCTGGAAAGCGCGCGCCTGCTCGGCGGGATCGTCATTGAACACGGTCGCGCGGTCCATGTCGCCCTGGGCGAGGCGCACGCACTGACCTTCCTTCAAATCGATTGCGGGAAACAGGATCACGGACGCCACCTCAGGAAATTGCCGATCAACGCTAGGCCCAGCCTCTGGCTTTTTTCGGGATGAAACTGCACGCCGACGATATTGTCGCGCGCCACGGCCGCGGTGAGCGGCGCGCCATAGTCGGTGGTCGCCAGGACGTGCGCCGGCGACGTCGGCGTCAGCTGGAACGAGTGCACGAAATAGGCATGCAATCCGCGCTCTCCCGTCGGTACGCCGGCAAAGAGCGGATGTTCCCGGCTCAGCGTCAGCGTATTCCAGCCCATATGCGGGATTTTCAGTGAAGAATCCGCAGGCTCGATCGCCGCGACGTCTCCCGAAATCCAGCCGAGGCCCGGCGTTTCGCCATGTTCAAGGCCGCGCGCGCCCATGAGCTGCATCCCGACGCAAATCCCTAAGAACGGCCGGCCGCGGTCAATGACCGCCTCTTGCAGGGCCCCGAAGAGACCGTCGATCGCCATCAGGCCGCGGCGACAATCGGCGAAAGCGCCGACCCCCGGCAGGACGACGCGCTCGGCGGCGCGCACCACGTCGGGGTCGCTGGTGACGCAAATGTCGCCTTGCGCCTGCGATTCTCGGGCGGCGCGCTCAAAGGCTTTCAAGGCGGAATGCAGATTGCCCGACCCATAGTCGATGATCGCGGTCGTCAAGGAGCGGGCTCCCCAGAAGGGCGATGGCGGTGGAAGTAGGCCGCCTCCGCCTCGTCGAGGTCATCGCCAATGACGAGATCCTGCTCGACATAGCCGCGACGCGCCAAATTCCAGCCGACGAGCCGTTCCCCCTCGAAACCGAGCCAGACAGCGAGCCCGAACGTCAGCCAGGACATCGCGTCGCGCGACACCCGCAGCTGCCAGGCGATAAGCGCCAAGGCGACGAGAAGCAGCGTCCAGAGGACGGCGACCAGCCAGGCGCGCCGCCAGGCCAGCCAAAACGGCCCAAAAATAAAGGCCGGCCAGGAAAAGCCGT
>JALHNR010000273.1 GCA_022843525.1 Methylocystis sp.
AAAGTCGGCAATAAAGTCATTCTGGAGCCGATCGAGGTCCCGGCGTTCGACGTCGATGAGTGGCGCGCAAAGCTCGACACCTATCTCGACGTGGACTTTCCGGAGTTCCCGGCCGAACCTCCGCTCGAACCCGATGACGAAGTCACTTTCGATTGAGGCGGCGCATGTTTTGTCTCGATACGAATGTGATCATAGGCGTAATGACTCGGCGCGCGCCTCACCTCGACGAGCGGCTGAGAGCTGAGCTGTTTCACGGATCGCGCTTGCTCGTCCCCACGCCGGTCCTTGCCGAGCTTCGCTACGGCGCAGCGAAAAGCGTGGCGCCCGAGAGGAATCATGCGCGACTCGACGACTTCCTCTCGGCCGTTCCCGAAATCGCGGCGTTTGACGCTGATGACGCGCGCGCCGCAGGCGACATTCGAGCTTATCTTGAAGGTCGTGGAAAACCGATCGGCCCCTATGACGTTTTGATCGCCGCACAAGCGCGCCGGCGCGACGCCGTTCTCGTCACCGCTAACCGCCGCGAGTTCGACCGCGTGCCGGGCCTGATGGTGACGGACTGGAACGATCGATGAGGCGGCTGCTCGCGACTGCTCGTCACCCCGCTTGCGCGGCGTCGGGGCAAGCCTGCGCATAGGCCCAGTCGAGCCATTTGGTCAGCAGGGCTACGTCCGACGCTTCCACCGTCGCGCCGCACCAGATGCGAAAGCCCGGCGGCGCGTCGCGATAGGCGCCGAAATCATAGCCGGCGCGCTCTTGTTCAATCATCGCGACCATCTTCTTGGCGAGTGTCGCCTGCGCGTCGGCGTCTGCCGCGGCGCTCTCAGCGGAGAAGATGAGGCAGACGCTGGTGTTTGAGCGGGTGGCGGGGTCCTTGGCGAGGAAGTCGATCCAGGGCGTCTTTCCAACCCAGTCGCCAACCGCCTGCGCATTGGCGTTCGAGCGCGTAAACAGCGCCTCCAGCCCGCCGATCGATTGCGCCCAGGACAGCGCGTCGAGATAATCTTCGACTGCGAGGAGCGAGGGCGTGTTGATCGTCTCGCCCTGGAAAATCCCTTCGTTCAGCTTTCCTTTTTTGGTCAGCCGGAAAATTTTGGGCATCGGCCAGGGCGGCGCATAGCTCTCGAGCCGCTCGACCGCGCGCGGCGAGAGAATCAGCATGCCATGCGCGGCTTCGCCGCCGAGAACCTTTTGCCAGCTATAGGTCGTCACATCGAGCTTGGCGAAGTCGAGCGGCTGCGCGAAGGCCGCCGACGTCGCGTCGCAAATCGTCAGGCCCTTGCGATCCGCCGCAATGAAATCGGCGTTCGGAACCCGCACGCCTGACGTCGTGCCGTTCCAGGCGAAGACGACGTCATTGTCGAAGTCGATCTGCGACAGATCGGGCAATTCGCCATAGGGGGCGGCGAGGCTTCGCGCCTTTTCGATCTTCAATTGGTTCAGGACATCATTGACCCAGTCTTTCGAGAAGCTCTCCCAGGCGACGACATCGACGCCCCCGGGGCCGAGAAGCGACCAGAGCGCGATCTCCACGGCGCCCGTGTCGGAGGCCGGCACGATGCCGATGCGGTAATCGGCGGGAACACGCAGGATCTCTCGCGTCAGCGCGATAGCCTGCGCCAGCTTCTCCTTGCCGGCCTTTGAGCGATGGGAGCGGCCGAGCGCCGCACCGGCGAGATTTGCCAGCGCCCATCCCGGGCGCTTGGCGCAGGGGCCGGACGAAAAGCTGGGATTGGCCGGCTTGGCGGCGGGTTTCGCCACTTTGTCGACGGCGGCCATGATGCAGCCCTCTCGATGCGGCGCAGCGCCGCCGCCGTTCGCGCTACGCGCTGCCCAGCCGACCGTCAAGAGCCGCTAGCTTCAGTCGCGCACTCTGGAGAGCCATGTGGGGAGCCATGAGGTTGGCGCGATTTTCTCGTACCAGCTTGCGCGGCGTCGCTTAAAGAAACGCCGGGGACCGGGGAGAGCGATGATGTCGCAGAATTATGAAGCGCCTAATGAAGAAGAATGCCGGTATTTTCTCTCCTATTCCGGGGTTCGTTTGCCGTTGAAGCTCCTGGGGCCGCTCGAGGCGAGCGAGCTTAAGAATCGCAACACCTATTTTCGCGCGACTTATGACGCCGCGGGCAGGATCGTCAGTTGCGAGAAGCTCGTTTATGGCGAGGTGGAGCTGCGCCACGATTATGCCTATGGCGCCGACGGGGCGCTGGCGCGCGCCCGCATCGCCATGGGCGAGGACGTTTCCGAGATTGACTGCGGCGCTGACGGCGCCCCGCTGCGCAGTTGACGGCCTTAAACGGGCGCGGCTTCGTGCGGCGTTTTGGCGCTGATCGCCAGCGCGTGGACGCGGTCGGCGAGCTCGTCGGAGAGAAGCGCATTGACGAGACGGTGCCGCTCGATCAAGCTCTTGCCCTCGAAAGCCGCGCTCACCACCTCCACTCTGAAGTGGGTTTCGCCGTCGGGATGGTGATGCCCATGCCCCGCGTGGCTATGCGACTCGTCGATCACGTTGAGCGCCGCTGGCGCAAGGGCTTGGGTGAGTTTCTGTGCGATGCGCGTCTTGACGACGCCTTTACCCTGATCCGTCATGTTTATCTCCGGTTCGATCGCCGATTTAGCACATTGGCGCTTGGTTGCGCTTGCGGCGCGCTGCGGCGCCATCATAATGGAATGAAATGGACCTGAATTCGCCCCTCTTCGACCGCATCCGAACCAAGCGCCAGCCGCGCGAAACTCGGCGCGAGACCGTGACGCGGTGCGATTCTCCCGGCTGTGAGGCGGAGGGCGTCCACCGCGCGCCAATGGGCCGACTGCGTGAGGGGCAGTATCTCTGCTTCTGCCTCGAACATGTCCGGGAATACAACGCCACATACAATTATTTCAACGGCATGGATGACGCTTCGGTCGCCCGTTACATGAAGGACGCGACGGTCGGACACCGGCCGACTTGGTCCATGGGGACGAAGCGCGGACAGGCGGGCTTTCGCGAGGACACGATGTCGGCGGCCGATCCGCTTGGCGTCTATCGCCAGCGCTTCCGCCGTCCGCACCCCGCGGCCGCCCGCCGCGCGCCGCAACATTCGCCCGTGACGATCAGGGCGTTCGTCGCCATGGGGCTTGAGGAGACGGCGGACGCCGTGACGATCCGCGCGCGCTACAAAGAGCTCGTCAAGCGCCATCATCCCGACGCCAATGGCGGCGACCGCTCCCGCGAGGAAAAATTGCGGGAAATCATCCATGCCTATAAGACGCTGAGGGCCGCTCGCCTGGTCTGAGCGCTCGTCGCGCGCGCGAAGCTTTCCGCGGCGGCGTAGACATGTTCGGCGCAATCATGCGGGGACGAAACGGTCCGCGCAAGGAGGACGCATTTTGGTCGCTGCAGAATACGCCGCAACGGGCCTCGACGGCACGCCGGACATGAAGATCTCGGTGCGCCAGGTGTTCGGAATCGACTCCGATATGGAGGTTCCCGCCTTTTCCGAGCGCAACGAACATGTGCCGGACCTCGACCCGGATTACCTCTTCGATCGGCAGACGACGCTCGCCGTTCTCGCCGGCTTCGCCAGGAATCGGCGGGTGATGGTGACCGGCTATCACGGCACGGGAAAGTCGACGCATATCGAGCAGGTGGCGGCGCGGCTGAACTGGCCTTTCGTGCGCGTCAATCTCGACAGCCACATCTCGCGCATCGACCTCGTCGGCAAGGACGCCATCGTCCTGAAGGACGGCAAGCAGGTCACCGAGTTTCGCGACGGCATCCTGCCTTGGGCGGTGCAGCACTGCGTGGCTTTGTGTTTCGACGAATATGACGCCGGGCGGCCCGACGTGATGTTCGTGATCCAGCGCGTGCTTGAAGTTTCCGGCCGCCTGACGCTGCTCGATCAGAACCGGGTCATCCGGCCGCATCCGGGGTTCCGCCTGTTCGCGACCGCCAACACCGTCGGGCTCGGCGACACGTCGGGCCTCTACCACGGCACGCAGCAGATCAATCAGGCGCAGATGGACCGCTGGTCGATCGTCGCGACGCTGAATTATCTGCCGCATGACGCCGAGACCAATATCGTGCTCGCCAAGGCGAAATCCTATGGCGCGACGAAGGAAGGCCGCGACATCGCCAATAAAATGGTGCGGGTCGCCGACCTCACCCGCAACGCCTTCATGGCCGGCGACCTTTCGACGGTGATGAGTCCGCGCACGGTGATCACCTGGGCGGAGAACGCCGAGATTTTCGGCGACATCGGCTTCGCCTTCCGGATGACCTTTTTGAACAAATGCGACGAGCTCGAGCGTCCGCTCGTCGCCGAATTCTATCAGCGCTGCTTCGGCAAGGAGCTGCCGGAAAGCGCCGTGAATGTGGTGATGACATAAAGAGGCGTTGCTTGAAGAGGCGTTGCTTGGCCCCCTGCCTCCCCCGCTGAAGCGGGAGAGGGGCCGGCGGGCGTTACGCGCAATCTCTTGTGAAATGCGTAATCTTCTCCCTCCCGCGAAGCGGAGTGGGGCATGACGGCGCTCAACCGAGTAGCCGCTTGGTTGGAAATGCCGACGCCAATCGCGACAAGCGCACCAACACGTCGCGAGCGCGTAGCACGAGCCTCACATGCGGAACAAAAATTGCTCGCGTCACAGGCTACTGCAATGACGCGAGGGGTTCATGCCGCTTTACGCCTATGTCTGCGACGCCTGCGCGGCGGAATTCGAACTGCTGGTGCGCGGATCGGACGTTCCAGCCTGTCCCGCCTGTGGAAGCGAGAAATTGCAACAGCAGGTTTCCCGCATCTCCAAGGAAATCAAATATCCCGCGATCGCGAAATCCTGGCGCCGGCGCGCCGCGGCCGAAGGCGATCTGTCGAACTTCAGCAAGGCCGAACGCAAATTGTAGGCTTTCCGCCAATCGGGCCTTTCGACTTGCGGCCTTGCGCGCCCGCGCGCATATAGTCGCGTCATGCCGCCAGTCCCGACAAACCGACGGCCCGCCTCGCCCAAGGAGGCGCCGCAGGAGCCGTTCAAGCGCGCCGTCGCCGGCGCCATGCGCGCGATGGCGCGTTCCCCCGCGCTCGAAGTGAATTTCGCCCCGGAGCGGCCCTCGCTCATCGCCGGGGCCGATGGGGCGAAAGCGCGGCTGACGGAGCCGCCGCGAAAGCTGAACGTGAAGGACGCCGCGATTCTGCGCGGCCAGGCGGATTCCCTGGCGCTGCGCCTCGCCTGTCACGACGACGCGCTGCATCGCCGCTATGCGCCGGAACCGGTGGCCGCGCGCGCCGCCTTTGACGCCTTGGAGCAGGCGCGCTGCGAGTCGATCGGCGCGATGCGGATGCCCGGCGTCGCCGCGAATATCAGCGCGATGCTCGACGACCGCTATCAGCGCAGCCACGCCGATGAAATCTCAGGGCGCGACGACGCGCCGCTCGAAGACGCGCTGGCGCTGCTCGCGCGCCAACGCGTGACCGGACTCAATCCGCCGCAGCACGCGCAGAAAATCGTCGAGCTGTGGCGCGATACGATCGAAGAGCGCGCCGGCGCAGATCTCGACAGACTGTCCGGGGCGGTGGAGGACCAGAAGCTTTTCGCCCAGATCGTGCGCGAGCTGCTTTCGCATCTCGATATGGCGAGCGGCGAAGCGCCGGACGAGACGAACGCCGACGAGGAAAGCGAGGACGCGCCGCAAAATCCCGATCAGAGCGAGAGCGACGATCGGGACGACGAAGAGTCGAAAAGCGCCGCCGAGATGGATACGGCCCTCGCGGCCGAAGACGCCCAGCAGGAAGGCGAAAGCGACTCCGCGGAAGCGCCCTATGGCGAGACCGAGCGAGAGGCCGACGCCGGAGACGCCGAAGAGGCCGCCGAGGCGCGTCATTCGGCGACGAACGCCGCCGAGCGCGCCGGCGCTGATTATCATCCTTACACCACCCGCTTCGACGAGATCATTCGCGCCGAGGAGCTCTGCGACGTCGAGGAGCTGGACCGGCTGCGGGCCTATCTGGACAAGCAGCTGCTGCATCTCTCCTCTGTGGTGGGACGGCTGGCCAATCGGCTGCAGCGCCGGCTAATGGCGCAGCAGAGCCGTTCCTGGGAGTTCGACCTCGAGGAAGGCATGCTCGATCCCGCGCGACTGCCGCGGATCATCATCGACCCCCAGCAGCCGCTCTCGTTCAAGCGCGAAAAGGACATGGATTTTCGCGACACGGTGGTGACGCTGCTTCTGGATAATTCCGGCTCGATGCGCGGGCGCCCGATCACGGTCGCCGCCACCTGCGCCGACATTCTGGCGCGCACGCTGGAGCGCTGCGGCGTCAAGGTCGAGATCCTCGGCTTCACCACTCGCGCCTGGAAGGGCGGCCAGTCTCGCGAGGCCTGGATCGCTGAAGGGA
>JALHNR010000274.1 GCA_022843525.1 Methylocystis sp.
GCGCGTCGAGATGGGCGTCGCCGTCGCGCCAGTCGGACAGCGGCCAATAGACGTCGACGCCGATGAAGTCGACGGCGCTTGACGCCCACAGCGGATCGAGCGGAAAGCGCGCTTCGCCGCTCGCAGGAACATGCGCGCCATATTCGGTCCAGTCGGCCGCGTAAGAGATTTTTGTTTGCGGACCAAGGATCGCTTTCACGTCCGCGGCGAGAGTCGTCAGCGCCGCGACGGCGGGATATGCGCCTGGCGCCGAGCGCACGCGCGTCAGGCCGATCAGCTCCGAGCCGATGAGGAAGGCGTCGACGCCGCCGGCCGCGACGCAAAGATCAGCGTAATGCAGAATGAAGGCGCGATAGCGCGTAAAGAAAGCATCGAGCTGCGCCGCCGCAGTTCCGGTCGCGTCAGGCGAACCCGGCCGACCCGGCGCAGGATCGCAGGTGATGCGTCCGCGCCAGGGAAACGCCGGTTGTTCGACGGCGCCCGTGTAAGGATTGGACAGCGCATTGCCCGGCGGCACGTCCATCATCACGAAGGGATAGAAGGTCACTGCGAGGCCGCGCGCCTTGAGGTCGGCGATAGCGGCGACGACCGAAGCGTCGCTCGGCGTTCCGCCATAGGCCGCGCGTCCCTCGATTTGCGATACGAGCCGCGCGGTGGAGCGCGTGAGCCCGGCGACCGACCAGTCCGGCGGCCAGAAGCCGCCGACAATGAAGTTGAATTGACCGATGGTCTTGAATGTG
Organism: Methylocystis sp.; assembly: GCA_022843525.1. Lineage (GTDB taxonomy): Bacteria > Pseudomonadota > Alphaproteobacteria > Rhizobiales > Beijerinckiaceae > Methylocystis. Next base: position 741 of record JALHNR010000274.1, read on the forward strand.
GCGTCGACGCGCGGCGCGATCGTGCAATGTTCAGCGCGAAGGTCGTCGCCGAACCAGGCGACGACCAGCGCGACGCTTTCGAGATTGGGGCAAAGCGCCTGCAGCGCGTCGAGCGACGCGGTCCAATCCGTCGCCGCGGTGAGCTGATGGCGATTTTCCGCCGCCGTGGCGCCGGGCGAGTAGAAATTGAGCTTGAGGGCAGGGTGATAGCCGGCCTCCGTCGCGCCGGGAATGAGGTCGACGGCCCGGATCATCGCGCCGAGGCCTTCGACGGGCTTCACCACTTCGAAGGTGAATTGTGGAATGCGATTGCCGAACGGCGCGAGCGCCAGATCCTCGAAAACGATATAGGCGAGGCCGCGATAGGCGGGCGCGTTCTCCGCCCCTTCTTTGGCGACGATCAGCGGATCGGGCTCCTGATCCTCGCTCCCGCGATAAATGCGGATCGGCAGCGTCGTCATGTCGAGCTCTGAGCCGTCGGCCCAGATGCGTCGCACGAAAGCGACAGGCCCTTCGCATAGGCCGATCGCGAAATTTGCCGAATAGGCATAGGTGAACTGAACGTTGAATCCGCCGCCGCCGCCGCCTTTGCCCTGATGCTGCGTCTGTTCGAAAGAGACATTGACGCGTTCGAGAAAGCGCGTCGCCCAGATCATCTGTCCGCCGATGCGCGCGCGGCCATAGATTCGCGGCACGCCGGCGCCTTCCGTTGAGGTGATCCCATCCATCGATTTCAGCCGCGGACCGATCGAAGAGCGCGGCGATGCATGCGGTTGCAGCGCAGCGTCGACGAAGGAGCCGCCAAAGCCGCCGAGCACGCGGCCGATAGAGGAGCCAACAGGTCCGCCAACCGCGCCGCCGGCCACAGAGCCGATCGTCTGCAGAACAAGAGTGGCCATGAAGACCTCGCCGAATGTCATTCCCGACGCGCGCATCGCGCGCGATCTGGAATCCAGACCATTGCAGAGTCTCGCGTGAGCGATTCTGGATTCCCGGTCAGGCCTTCGGCCTGCCGGGAATGACAAATATGGAAGAATTCAGTCAGCAACGCCCGGAAAGGCGAAGGCGACGACAAGCTTCTTGCGCCAATGCGGGCCAATCGCGACCTCCGCGACGCAGGCGCCGGCATGGGCGTGAATCATATGCGTCGTCGATGTTGCGACGCCGAGATGTTTCGCCGGGAGATGTTCACGAAAGCGAAACAGCAGAACGTCGCCTTCACGAAAATCGTTTAAAGCCACCACTCTGAAATGCCGATGGGCGGCGTCAAACAATGTCTCGGCGCCCCAGGCTTCCGCCCAGTCGGGCGTATATGCGGGCGCCGTCTCCGGCTCGTTACCGACGATTTCGCGCCAGACGCCGCGCACGAGCCCGAGGCAGTCGCAGCCGACATGGATGAGCGAGGCTTGATGCACATAAGGCGTGCCACGCCAGCGCCGCGCCGCCGCGACAATGTCGGCGCGGGTCATTTAAAAAAACTCCCGCCGTCCATCGCCGGCGCAAGCGAACTCGGATAGGCGATGATTCGGTCATTGCCCGGCATATGCGGGAAGCCTCGGAAGTTGACGATATTGTCGAACTTCAAGCGACAGGCTGTCGGCGACTTGTCGCAGCCGGCTGTCATGAGAGCGGCGTCTCCGGCGACAATCGCGCCGCCCGGCGGCGACCACAGCGTGACGCTCGCCCGCAGATTTTCCTGCCGATGCGATTTGACAGTCAGGCGGGCGTTTTCGTTTGCGCCGCTCGTAAAGGTCAGCGCGCCGCCCGCAAAGAAGCCGCCATCAAAAATGCCCGAAAGATCGATGTCGATTGCGCCGCCGACGAAGGCGACGACGACGCCCGTCGCGTGAAAGCCAGGCGCCATGAGGTCAAGACCGCAGCGCATGTCGCCGAGATCAGCCGAGCAGCTTCGTTGGAAGGCGCGGCCCTGTTGCTGATCGAAGACATGGGCGCTCGAGCGCAGCTCCGCAGAGAAGGCGTTCTCGCCGCGGCGTATCTCGCCGATCGTCGCGATATCCAGCAAAGCGCGATCAGTAACATTCGTCCAGTCGACGAGCCACGTCTCGACTGAGGCGCCGTCATAGAGGCCGTTCAACAGATCCGCCTCGGTGAGGCTCTCGTCGCTCAAGGCGCCGGTCGCTTCGCCCGTTCCCGGCGCAAAGCCAACGCCCGATTCGAGCTGCGAAGCGGAAAGCCCGGTATTTGCGCGAAAGGTCACGCCATTAAACGTCAGATCGCGGTCATGATCAGTAAAGCCCATCGCCGTCGCGTCGCGGCGCGAAACGCGCCAGCAATGGCAGAAGGTGGTGGCGCGCTGATCGATCTTCGCCTGCATCGAAGGAGAGAGCGAGAGCATCATTGTCTTCCAATTTTCAACGTCATTGCGAACCGCGAAGTTTTGCGGCAATTCAGCATGAATCAGGCATCTGGATGGCTTCGCTTCGCGCTTTTTAAACGGCTAGGGAACGATTTCGACGATCGGAATATGCGGAATCGCGCCGGCCTCGAAGGCGTGCATGTCGATTTCGAGAAAATCCGTATCGAAGCGCACAGGCACGTCGAAGAAAAAGCCGGCCGTGACGACTGCTCCAACCGCAGGAATGGCGCCCGGCGCGAAGGTCACGATTCCTGTCGTGACGTCGACGCTCACATCCGGCGTGAACTTCTCGACGCCATCGGCCGCGACCCGCACTGTTCCAGCGACGGGCTTTACGATGTCGCGCGCATAAGCGGAAAAGGCGCCTCCGTACGTCTTCACAAGCTGGAATGTGGCCTGCACGCCATCTCCCATTCCTATTGGTTGATCCGTCGGGCTCGCAGTCGCGCCCGGCGCGCAGGAGGCGCAATCGGCGCGATCGCGCCATCGAAAGCCATAAAGCCGACCGCGCCGCTCCTCGAAGAATTCAATGATCTGCGAAAGTTGCGTGAGACTCTTGACGCCGTAGCCAACTTCATAGCGGCGCCGCGAATGCGCCCAGCGGGCGTTGCGCGCCTCGCGATTGGAGCCGAGCGTCACGATCTCTGTGCGCCGCTCCGGTCCGCCGCGCCCGCCCAGCGAGACATCCAGCGGAAAGCGGATCTCGTGAAAATCGCTCATGCCGGCTGCGCCCGCTTAGAGGTTGCGCTGGCCGCGCGCGACAGCCCGCGCCAGGGCGCCCGTGATTTGCGCCTCCGAACGGCGGAAGCTTTCGACGTCTTGCGCAGCGATGTTGACGGTGACAGCAACCGGACGCGCGCCGGCGCCTTGCGCGACGACGCCGAGCCGGCCATCCGCGCCGCGCGCCAGCGGCATGATCGCCTCGGCGCCGCGCTCGCCCATCAGCCCCATCGCGCCGCCGCTCGCAAAATAGGTTGGACTAGCGACGACCCCGCCCTGCGCGAAAGGCGCAACGGTCCCGGCGCCGCCGAAGGCGCCGGAAAACATGCCGCTCAATCCGCTCACCAGTCCTTCGGCGAGCGTCTTTGTCCCCGCGCGCAACGCCATGCGCGTCAGCGACTGTGCGATCGTCGAGAGCGCGTCGTTGAAGCTGCGGCCGCTCGCCGCCGCCGAGCCGAAACCCAGGTGAAGCGTCTTCGTGACATTTCCTGCCGAGACGTTGATCTGATCGAGCAGAAGTTTTGTCGCTTGCAGGTTAGCTGTCGCGACACGCTCATTCGCGCCCGGCGCGTTGAACGGGTCCGGGAAGGGGTCGAAATCTGTCGTCATATCGATCCTTGAGAATCGGGAAATTGGCGCATCATGTCTTCAAGCGCGGCACGCGACGGCGCGCTTGGCGCGACGCCATAGACGCCCTCCGCCGCGCAAAAAAGTTCGCGAGGCGTCATCGACCAGAAATCGCGCGACGGGAGCCGCAGGACGCCGAGCCCGAAGGCCATGGCGCGCGTGAAGGGAAAGGGCGTGCGGTGGGAGGCGTCGCGCGCTGCTTCTTTCGCTTGCCTCAAGCGTCCTGCGGCGTCGAAGGGTTTGCGTCGGCGCTTTGCTCCGGCGTATCGCCGAAGGTCGCGGCGATGAGATCGGCCGCGATACGCACATAGCCTGCAAGACCCTCCGAAACTTTCATTCTGGCAACCTCTTCATCGGTTATGTCGTTGCCCGCTCCGCGCAGCCCGCAGCCGATGATGCGCAGTATGTCGCGTGCGGAAAGCCGTCGTTCCTCAAAGCGGCTCGCGAGGGCGACAAGGTCGCTGGCGCCAAAGCCGCTTTCGAGTTCGGCGAGCGCGCCGAGCGTCAGGCAGAGCGTGTAGCTTTTTCCGTCGATTACCGCGTCGATTTCGCCGCGCTTCTTATTCGCCATTGCGTCCTCACAGCGCTGCGAAGGCGAGCGCGCCCGCCGATTCAAGCGAAATGTCGAAGGTCACCTCGGCGGCATATTCGCCGCGGTAGTCGAGATTGGCGATCTGGAACAGGCCCGAGAGCGAGCCGAAGTCGGGAATGACAATCTGCCATTCCCGCAATAGCCCGTCGAAGAAGGTCTGCCTCAGGAGCGCATCCGATGACTGGTCCTTGAACACGCCTGTCCCGGAGATGCTGGCGCGCCTCAGTCCTCCGCCGTCCAGCAATTCGCGCCAGCGGCCGCTCGACTCGGCGTCGGTCACATCGACCGTGTCGGCATTCAGCGCGAGGCGTCGCGTGCGCAAGCCAGCCACCGTGACGAAGCTCGCGCCGTCATGAATTTTCAAGAGCAGATCCTTGCCTTTCTGGGCGGCCATTATTGAGCTCCGTTAGAGATATTCGGTTGTGGCGCGAAAGCGCAGATTGACCCGCGCAAAGCGGCCGCTTTGCTCCCGACGCGTTTCCATGGAGTGGAAGCGCAAGTCGATCAGCCGATGCCCCTCAAGACTGAGCGCCGCCTCATCGAGAAGATCGGCGATGCGCTGGGCGAGTTCGAGCGCCTCGGATAATCCGCGCATCGTCGACGTGACGCCGATCGTGAAGAATTGTTCGGCGCCGGACGAGAGATCGGCGGACCAGTCGCGCAGCTGAGCTTCGGCAAAAAGCGCATAGGGCGGCTCCAACCCGCGCGGCGCCTCGTCGTAAAGCTTTTGGCCAAACGCGGCGGAGAAGCCCGCATCAGCGAGCAAATAGGCGCGGATCGCTTTGCGCAGCGCGACGACGGGTGAAGCGCTCATGGCGAGTCCTTTAAGTGATCTCTTCGCATTGGCAGACCAAAAACCGACGGCGTTCGTCGGGATCGACAACCGACTGAATGCGAAGCCTGCGACCGCGATGGATGAAGCGCATGTCCTTTACGACGTCCTCGCGCCAGCGGATCGTCACGACAAGGCTCGTCGCTTGCTCGGCGCGCTGTTCGACGAAATCCTCGCGCGCGCCTACCGACGCAACACGCGCCCAAAGATCGGCGACCGGCGCGAAGCTGCGCGAAAATCCGCCGGCGCCATCGGGCGCGTCGATGGGCGCCTCGAGCGTCACGCGATGCCGTAGCGCGCCGATGGGGAGGATGTTCACAGCAGGCGCTCCCGTCGAAACGGCGCGGCGAGCTGCGCGACGGCTTTGGGCAGAGCGTCGTCGCCGCTATCGCCGCGATGTTCACGCCAATGCGCGACAAGCGTCAGGATGGCGTGGCGCAGCGGCTGCGGCGCATCGCTCGCGAGCGTGCCATAG